>JAYVSF010000294.1:0-4480 GCA_043775605.1 Myxococcales bacterium | reverse complement strand
CTCGATCATGCCGGCGCCCATCGGATCGGGGAACTGCGACTTCTTGCCGAGGGTCTGGTCGGCCGCGGTCTGCAGCGCCTGCCAGCGGCTGCGGACCTCGAGCGCCTTCGACCGGGCGTCGTTCGACTTGTCCTTGGCCGCGGCCGCTCGCTTCTGGCGCGCGCTCTCCTGGCTGACGTAGTTGTCGACGTTGAAGCCGCTGGGCGCGATGTTGTTCTTCTCGGCCAGGCGGGCCTTGGCTAGCTCGTACTGGGCCTCGCGCCAGTAGGTGTTCTCCTGGGTGTAGCGCAGGAGCTGCTGCAACCAGTCGCGGTACGCGCCGTAGTAGCGGACCCGCTCGTCGGCGGCGCCCTGGGCCTGCTCGGCCGCGGCCTGCTCCTTCTTCGCGGCGTCGATGCGATCGCGATCGGCGGTCGGCTCGGCGGCGGCCAGCCGGGTCTTGGCCGAGCTGACGTCGAGCTTGGCGGCGGTGGCCTCGTTCTTCGCGATCTTCACCAGATCGTGGGCCTCGCGCAGATCGGCGTCGGCCTTGGCCTGCTCGCGCTTGGCGACCGCGTGATCGCCCTCGGCCTTGATGATGTCGCCCTGCTGCTCGACCGGCAGCCGCGCGATGTAGCTGTCGTCGAACCGGCGGGCCAGCGGGGTCGGCCCGTCGACGCCACCGCCGCACGCGAGCAGCGTGCCGGTGAGGGTGAGGCCGAAGGCGAGCGACAGGGCGAGCGAGGCGAACAGCGAGCGACGTCGAGTCATCGCGGGGAGACTACTACGGGCCGCCGGTTCGGGGCTACCATGGCGCCCGGATGACCTGTCTGCTCGCAGTCGACGTCGGCAACACCAACACGGTCCTCGGCGTGTTCCGGGGCACCGACCTGGTGGCCCACTTCCGCATCGAGACCAACGCCGGCCGGACCTCGGACGAACTCGCGGTGCTGGTCCGCTCGCTGCTCGAGCTGCAGGGCTTCGCCTGGGGCAGCATCGACGCCGGCATCGTGTCGTCGGTGGTACCGCCGGCCGTGTTCAGCATCCAGCGCTTCTTCAAGCAGTACGTCGGCGCGCCGGCGCTGGTGGTGGGCCCCGGCATCAAGACCGGCATGCCCATCCTCTACGAGAACCCGCGCGAGGTCGGCGCCGACCGCATCGTCAACGCGGTCGCGGCCTTCGAGAGCCTGCGGGCCGGCTGCATCGTCGTCGATTTCGGCACCGCGACCACCTGGGACGTGGTCACCCCGCGCGGCGAGTACCTCGGCGGCGTGATCGCGCCCGGCATCCAGATCAGCGCGGAGGCCCTGTACTCGCACGCCGCCAAGCTGCCGCGGGTCGAGATCCATCGCCCGGGCAAGGTGATCGGCCGCAACACCGTGGCGTCGATGCAGTCGGGCCTGCTCTACGGCTACGCCGGCATGGTCGACGCGCTGGTCGCGCGGATCCGGGCCGAGGTCGACTTCCCGGCCCGCTGCATCGCCACCGGTGGCCTGGCTCGCCTGGTCGCGACCGAGGCCCACGCGATCGAGGACACCGACGAGCTGCTCACGCTCAAGGGCCCGAAGATCCTCTACGACCGGAACCCCGGCGGCGCGGCGGTGGCGGCGGGGGCGTGATGGGGCTCGTCCGCGATCCGCTGGACGCCGCGGCGGTGGCGCGGCTATCACCCGCGGCCCAGAAGGCGCTCGCGCCCGGCCCCGGCCGGATGATGGCGTCGCGCGGCCTGGTGCCGCTGCCCCGGCCGATCGAGCTGGTCACCGTGCTGTACCAGGTCGCGGTCAGCGACCTCGCGCTGGCGGCGGCCGCGGTCGCCACCGTCGACGGCGCGCCCGAGACGGTGCTGGCCTCGGCCCTGGCCGATCCGGGCGCGGATCCCCGGGTCCTCGACTGGCTGGTGCCACGCGCGATGCGGACCCCGGCCCTGTTCGACGCGCTGGTCCTCAACCCGGCGACCGCAGACGTGACCATGGCCGATCTGGCCGGTCGCGCCGACTCCCGCGGCGTCGATCTGATCGCCGGCAACGAGGTCCGGATCCTGCGCCACCCCGAGCTGGTGGCCGCGCTGTTCAACAACCCGCAGGCCCGGATGTCGACCGTCGATCGCGCGGTCGAGACCGCGGTCCGGGCCGGGATCAAGGTGCCCGGCATCGCCGCCTGGGACGAGCTGGCCAAGCTGGTCGCCGCCGGCGGCACCGCGGCCCAGGGCGCCGGCGCGATCACCGAGGTCGATGGCCTGTTCGACGAGGCCCTGGCCCGGACCGCACAGGTCGCCGACAGCGCGGTGGTGGCGACGTCGGGCGACGAGGCCGTGGTCATCCCCGAGGATCAGGACAAGCTGCCGGTCGAGGCCACCAGCACCAAGGTGCCGATCGGCCAGCTCTCGATCCCGGCCAAGATCCGGCTGGCGTCGCTCGGCAACGCCTTTGCCCGCTCGATCTTGATCCGCGACCCGATGAAGCTGATCGCGCTCGCGGTGATCAAGTCGCCCGCGGTAACCGATCTCGAGGCCGCGAAGTATGCGGGGAGCCACTCGCTGGCCGACGACGTCATTCGCTACATCGCGACCCGTCGTGACTGGACCCGCCTCTACGGCATCAAGAAGTCGCTGGTTATGAACCCCAAGACCCCGGTCGCCGAGTCGAGCAAGCTCCTGGTCCACCTGCGGGCCAACGATCTGCAGATGGTGTCGAAGTCGCGCGGCGTGCCGTCGGCGGTGGTAGCCCAGGCTCGCAAGCTGATCCTGACCCGCGGCGGCGGCGCCAAGTGAGCGCACGGCTGGGGTTCTGGGACCGCTGGGGCCTGGCCCTGGCGGCCCCGCGCGACGCCCTGGTCCAGGCCGACGGCGCCAGCGCGACCGGGCGGGCGTCGGGCGATCTGCTGCGCGCGATCGGCGTGCTGTTGCTGGTGGCCCAGATCCGGAGCCTGGTCGCCGCGGCCTGGGTCGGGTTCCAGATCGGGCCGTCGTCGGCGTTGCCGCGGCTGCTGCGGGCGCTGTCGGGCGCGGCGATGCTGGCGCTGGTGTTCGTCGTGATCGCGGCCCTGGCGGTGACGCTCGGCGCGGGGCGTCGGCGCAGCCTGTCGGCCGACTTCGAACTGGCGTGCGTGGCCGGCCTGGTGCCGGTGACGGTGGCGATGGCCGCGACGGTGGTGGTGGCCGGGCTGGGCGCGCCGGGTGCGCTCGGTCGCGGCCTCGCGCTGGCGGTGGCCCTCGGCTGGGGCGGGGTGGTCGCGGCGCTGGCCGTGGTCCAGGCCCGGAGTCGGCGATGACCGACCTGGGTCGACGCGGTCGGCTCGCCGGCCGGGGCGTGCTGGCGCTGGCGGCGCTGGCGCTGGCCCTGAACCTGGCGTGGATCGGCGGCCACCTCGACTGGCTGCGACCGCTCGAGCCGGGGCGGCCGGCGCCGGCGTTCGCGCTGCCGGTGCTGGCGACCGGCGGGGTGCCGGTGACCGCCCCGCAGCAGATCCGCGACGCTGACCTGCGCGGCAAGGTGGTTGTGCTGGAGTTCTGGGCGACGTGGTGCAAGCCGTGCCTGCTGTCGCTGCCGGCGCTCGACGCTGCGGCCCGCCGCTGGGGCGACCGGGTCGCCGCGATCGCGGTCAACGTCGACGATCGCGATCAGGCCGCTGCGATCTTCGCCCGCGCGGGCTACCGGTTGACCCTGGCCGCCGACGCCGGCGACGCCGCGACCCGCTACCAGGTCGACGTCCTGCCGCACGTGGTGGTGATCGATCGCGACGGCGTGGTGCGGCTGGTCGGCGACGGTGGCGGCGGACGGCGCGACGCCGAGGCGGCGGTCGACCGGCTGCTCGCGGTTCCGTAAGTGCCTATCGAAGCCGGTCACCGGTCGGGATCGTCGACGGCCGGGGACGATCGCCAGGGAAACGCGGACGGGGTCAGTGTGGTACGTAAGGTCATGGCCCCGGCTTCCACCGCATGCGCGACCTGTCGTCGGGCGATTGCGGCCGGGACCCGCTCGCTGCGGTGCACCGTGGCGTCGTGCAACAGCGGCCGGCAGAAGCTGAGGTTCTGCAGCGAGCGATGCTGGGCGCAGCACGTGCCGACCGCGCGCCACCGCAACGCCGGCTTCGTGATCGAGGGCGGCGACGGCGAGCCGGGCACCGGCACCAGCACCTGAAAGGCGCCGTCCGCTGGTGGGCGTCGGGTCGCGACGCGATGTTCGGACTTTGCGGGTTACCGACGGCGCGTGATACGGTTTAGGTCGTGCGCCTCGGTACGTGTATCGCCCTGGAGCTCACGACGGGCGTGCTGGCGGTGTCCGCCGCTGCCTGGGGCGTCGCGTTCGCGGCCGGCGCGATCCGCGGTCCCGACCACCCGGCGCGGACGGAGGTTGCCGCGGTCACGCCGCCAGCGCCGCGTGCGCCGCTGCTCGGCCCCGACGCCGGCCTGCCGCCAGGCCCCGGCTCGGCCGCCGACGGCGACGCCGGCACCGCGATCGCCGCCACCATCGACGATCCGGTGCCGCAGCCGCTTTGCGGT
>JAYVSF010000293.1:0-2058 GCA_043775605.1 Myxococcales bacterium | reverse complement strand
GCCGAGGACGGCGAGGCCGCCCGCGAGCATGCGCGGGGTGGCAGCGGGCGACCAGCGACCGGGCGCGCGCAGCGGCGGCGGCAGGGCGCCGGCGGCGGCGGTGCCATCCTTGACCGCGCGGCGCCAGCGGGGCAGGGTGGCGACGATCGCGCCCAGCGGCACCACCGCGACCCCGAGCACCGCGAACAGGGTGACGTCGAGGAGCAGCAGCCGGGCGGCGAGCGCGGCGCCGAGGTGGCCGGGCGTGCCCCACAGGGTCGCCGCCCACTCGACCAGCGCGGCGACGACGAGGCCGCCGGTCGCGGCCCGGGCGCCGTGGTGGAGATCGTCGACGACCGCGCGGCCGAAGCGGCGCGATCGTCCGGGCGAGGCGCTCATGGCCGCCCGCCCTGTGGCGCGGCCGCCCATGTCGATCGGCCGGCCGCGGCGAGGAGCGCCGGCCCGGCCTGCACGGAGGTCGCTCGCTCGCGGACTCGCTCGCTCATGGCCGCCGCAGCCGATGCTTGACCATGACCCACATCGCCTCGACTCCGTCGGTCCAGCGGACCTTCTTGCCCTCGGCCACCGCCCGCGCGGTGTACGCGATCGGGACCTCGGCGATGACCACCTTGCGCTTGCCGAGCTTGGCCGTGACCTCGGGGCAGAACTCGAACCCGGTGCACTCGAGGTCGAGGTCGCGCAGGAGCGACGTGCGGATCAGCTTGAAGCAGGTCGCCTCGTCGGTGATCGTGAGCCCGAACAGCAGATTCGCGGTGGTGGTCAGGACCCGGTTCGCGACGAAGTTGGCGATGTGCATGCCGGTCGGGCGCGGGTTGGCCAGGAAGCGCGAGCCGTAGACCACGTCGGCGCCGGCGGTGGCCTCGCGCAGCAGCGCCGGGTAGTCGGTGACCTCGTACTCGAGGTCGGCGTCCTGGATGAGGCAGTAGTCGCCGCGGGCGGCGGTGAGCGCGGTGCGGATGGCGGCGCCCTTGCCGCGGTTGCGCTCGTGGCGGACCAGCCGGATCGTGGGATCGGCCGCGGCCAGCTCGGCGGCGATCGCGGCGGTGCGGTCGCGCGAGCCGTCGTCGCAGACCACGATCTCCTTGTCGAACCCGTGCGGCCGGGTGTCGATCGCCGCGACCCGGCGGAGGACCTCGCCGATCGTGGCTTCCTCCTGGTAGGCCGGGATGAGGATGGACAGGAGCATCGGCCCACGCGTTTACCACGGCGATCCCGGCGACGGCAGGTCCCGGGGGGCCGGTCCCCACACTTCGGCCGGTCCAGCGAGGGCGTGGGCGTGGGGGTTGACGGCGACGGCGACGGCGACGTTTCACGGCGACGTTGCCCTGAACCGCTCACGTGGGCTCCACGTCACGGTCGAGGTTTCACGTCGCCGTCGCCGTCAAGGTCAAGGTCAGGGTCAACGACGACGTCAGCGCCCACGCTCAGGTCAACGTCCAGGTACGTCCAGGTACGTCCACGTTCAACGTCCGGTCGTCGGCAGGGTCGACCATCACCGCGACAACTGCGCGCGGCTCGGGCTGTGAGCGGGGGCACGTGTGGTATCGCAAGGCGTGGAGTCCGGTCCGCGCGCTCGTGCCCGTCGCGCCGTCGCCTGGCTGGGCCGGCGGTGGTGGGCGGTCGCGCTGATCGCGGTCTACCTGTACGTCTTCCCGTACTACCCGAGCATCCGCAGCGCCAACGAGCTGCCCCGGATCTACCTGGTCATGGCGATGGTCGACGAGCGCACGTTCGCGATCGATCGCGGGGTGCGGCGCTGGGGCGAGACCGTCGACGTCTCGCCGCACGGCGGCCACCAGTACTCGAACAAGGCGCCCGGCTCGTCGATGCTGGCGGTGCCGGGCTACGTCGTCCTGCGCGCCGCGACCGCGGTGGTGGCCGATCGCGCGCCGACCCTGGCCGAGACCTTCTGGATGTGCCGGGTGACGACCGGCGTGCTGCCGTCGCTGCTGTTCCTGTTGCTGCTGGCGCGCTACCTGGCGCGGCTGTATCCGGGCGTCGCCGGGGCCGGGCCGCGGCGCGCGACCCTCGCGATCTACGCGCTCGGCACGATGGCGC
>JAYVSF010000292.1:0-5222 GCA_043775605.1 Myxococcales bacterium | reverse complement strand
CCGCCGACCATCCCCGATCCGGCGGTCGCCTCGACCCCGCCACCACCCGCGAGCCACGAGCGCACGCCAGGGCCCGCGCTGCCCGGCGACGACGTCATCCTCGACGCGCTCCGGGCCGAGCGCGGCAACGTCAGCCGGGCCGCCCGCCGCCTCGGCGTCCATCGCAACCAGCTCCGTCGCTACCTGGCCCGCCACCCTGAGGCCGCGGCCCTGGCCGGCAGCGACGCGGGTCGCGACGACGACTCGCAAGACTGACGCCACCGCTGGCGGACCTGTCGAACCATGCCATCACGGGCAGCCGTCGAAGCCGGTGGGCAGGGCCTGCTCGACCGTGCTGGCGTCGATCGATAGCAGGAACGCGACCAGGTCGGCCTTCTTCTGGGTGAGCTCGGCCGGGGTCCCGGTCGCCAGCCACACCGGGTTGCCGGCGGTGGCGTGGGCCTGCCAGGCCGGCACGTCGAACAGGTCGGCGAGATCGCGGGCGCCGGCGTGGTGGAGGTAGGGCGCGCCCAGCGCCAGCCCGTACAGTGAGGGGACGTTGTAGCCGAGCCGACCCTGGGCCCGGACCAGCGCGCCGCCTACCAGCCGGCGCTCGACGGTGTCGCTGCCGAACGTGCCGACGTTGCGCAGCACGCACGCGACCTGGTTAGGCGCGGCCCGGGTCGTGGCCTCGAAGCCGTCGAACAGCGGTGACGACGGCTGGGTGGCGATCTGGGTGGTGTGGAAGTTCCAGCCGGCGGTGGTGGTGCTCGGCGCCCACAGCGCCGGCGCCGAGAACGGGGTCGCGGTCAGCGCCGATGGATCGACCCCGGCCGGGATGAACGCGCGGCGCGACGCGGTCCAGCCTGGTCCGCCGTGGCACTTGACGCAGCCGGCGTTGTTGGCCTGGGCGGTGGCGAGGCCGAACAGCGCGGCGCCGCGCGCGATCGACTGGGCGTCGACCTTGCGCAACGCCCGCGGCGGCCGGACGGTGTGGACGTAGGCGTCGATCTTGTCCCAGTCGTGGGTGCAGTTGCCGGCCACGTCCTGATCGAGCTTGACCGCGCGACCGAGCCCGTCGGCGGAGATCGCGACCTGGGCCTCCTGGGCCAGGTTGCCGCAGGTGGCGCCGGCGATCGCGGGATCGGGGCGGGTCACCGCGCCCTTGCCGCCCGACACGCCGCGGGTGTTGCGCTCGAAGTCGTGCAGCTCGTCGAAGATCGCGGTCCAGTTGAAGATGCGCTGGCGCTGGGCGCCGGGGCCGTGGGTGAACGAGCCGTCGAGCGAGGTCGACTGCCGAGGCCCGGCCGCGAAGCTCCAGGTGATGTTGTCGGACAGGCCGTCGGGGTGGCACGACGCGCAGTCGCTCCAGCCGCTGTTCGACCAGCGCCCGCGGCCGGTGAAGAAGAAGCGGCGGCCGTCCTGAGCGTCGCGGTCGGCGGCGGCGATCGTCGCCGAGCTCACGGTCGCGATCAGGGACTGCTGCGACAGATCGATCACACCGAGCGAGCGGGTGACCCAGCAGTTGACGAAGGCTCGGGCCCCGGCGTGGGCAATCGCGATCCCGGTCGGGGTCTGGCAGGGCAGGGTCGAGCCGGTCGGGGTGGTGTTGAGCTCGATCTGCTTGTTCTGGGGCGAGCCGAGCAGCGGGCCGCGGGTGGCGTCGAGCTGGATCCGCTGGACCGCGTCGGCGCCGCGCGACAGGACGTAGGCGACGCCGGTGCCGACGAAGTCGACGTCGACGATGTCGGCCAGGAACTGCTTGGCCGCGGGGTCGGGGATCTGGTCCTTGACCAGGCGCGGCAGCACCATCGTGCCGTTGAGGCCGCGGTCCTCGGTCGCGGTCGCGAGATCACCGACGTAGACCACGGCGTGGAGGTTGGCCTGGAAGTTGGTCGGCGGCGCCGGGGCGGCCGAGATCGACGGCACGTAGATCTTGGTGCCGACGATCGCGGCGGTCCAGAGTTGGTTGGGCGCGGTGGTCACCGTCGGCGAGCCGGCCGGCGCGGTCGATGGCGCGAAGCCGCTGTCGATCGGCGCGAACGTGATCGGCGTCTCGGGCGTGAGGTCGCGGGTCCGGTAGATGCGGACCCGGCCGGTGCGGCTGCCGTCGCTGCCCTCGTCGCCGGTCGGCTCGCCGTAGAACTCGGGCACCACGATGTGCTCGTCGGTGTCGTCGGTGTCGCCGTCGTTGGTGACCGCGAGTCCGCGCGGGTTGCGGGGCGCGGTGATGGCGCCGGTCTCGGCCATGGTCGTGGTGTTGATGACCGCGATCCGGCCCTCGGCCCACTCGGCGACGTAGAGCGTGGCCCCGGTCGGCGACAGGGCCAGGCCGGTCGGCTCGGAGCCGACCATCAGCGGCGGGCCGACGTCGGGGGCGTTGCCGTCGATGCCCGTGATCTTCACCACCGTGCCGTCGGCCTTGTTGGCGACGAACGCGGTCTTGCCGTCAGGGTGGATCACCACCGCGCTCGGCTCGCGCCCGGTCGCGAGCTCGGCGATCCGCGTGTTGCCGGCCGTCTCGAACAGGCTGACCGTGCCGGCCTCCGGGTTGACCATCACCACGCGGGTGTCGTCCTCGGTGATCGCGACGGTGGCCGACTTCGACGCTCGCGAGGCCACCGCCGGCGGCGGCGGGGCGTCGACCTCGGCGTCGGGTGGTGGCGGCGCGTCGGGCGTGGCCGAGCTGCCGTCGTCGCCGCAGGCGGCGAGCGCCAGCGTGGTGAAGAGCATCAGGCAAGACAAGCTGGTTCGATCCATGGGTTCCCTCCGGGGCAGACGTCCAATGCGACCGCCGTGCCGGAGCCGGGCCACGATCGTTCGCGCAGTTGCGTGACGACGGCCGCGGTCGGCGCTGGCCCTGGCTGGCACGTGCCTGGCCGCGGCCAGCCGGCAGCGACGGCCGCCGATCGACAGCGCCGGCCCGAAGCGATAGCGTGGGTGGTTGCCCATGGCTGGCGCGATCACCTCTGCTCTCGAGCCCGGCCGGACCCTCGACGGTCGCTACATCGTCGAGCGCCTGATCGGGCGCGGGGGCATGGGCGAGGTCTACGCCGCGCGGCGCCCGCACCTCGGCGACGAGGTCGCGGTCAAGCGCCTGCTGCCGGCCCAGGACAACGCCGACAATCGTCAGCGGTTCGCGATCGAGGCCCAGGCCGCGGCCCACATCCGCCACCCCAACGTGGTCCGGATCTTCGACTACGGCATCGATCCGGTGGTCGGGCCGTACCTGGTGATGGAGCTGCTCGAGGGCCCGACTCTGGCTGGGCTGCTCGACGGGGGGCCGCTGCCGCTCGCTCGCGCGCTCGGCGTGTTCGCCGGGATCTGCGCCGCGGTCGAGGCCGGCCACCGCCGCGGCATCGTCCATCGCGATCTCAAGCCGGCCAACGTGATCGTGTCGACCGCCGACGACGGGCACGAGCTGGTCAAGGTCCTCGACTTCGGGCTCGCGGTCGATCTGCGGGCGTTCGGTCGCGGGATCACCACGCCGGGCACGGTGATCGGCACGGTCGCGTACATGGCGCCCGAGCAGACCGAGGGCCGGCCGGCGTCGACCGCGACCGACGTCTTCTCGCTCGGGGTCGTGCTCTACGAGCTGGCCACCGGCCGCTTGCCGTTCGACGGCGCCACCCCGATCGAGCTGCTGCTGGCGATCAGCGGCGGGCGCCATCCTGATCCCCGGACCCTGGTCCCCGACCTGCCCGACGGTGTGGTCCTTGCGATCGCGGCCGCGCTGGCCCGCGATCCCGGCGCGCGTCCGGCCAGCCCCGAGCGCCTGGCGCAGCTCGCGCGCGGCGGTCATGGTGGCGCGGCCCCGCCGCTCGTCGCCCCGGCCCGGCCCCGGCGCCCGAGCCCGACCACCGTGGTCACCGTGTCGGAGAGCCCGGCCTTCGGCCACTTCGTCGGGCGCGAGCGTGAGCTCGCCACCTTGGAGGGCACCCTGGCCGACACCCGCAGCGGCTACCCGCCCCTGGTCCTGGTGACCGGCGACGCCGGGGTCGGCAAGTCACGCCTGGTCGAGCGGATCGCCACCGACGCCCGGCGTCAGGGCGCGCTGGTCCTGGCCGGCCGCTTCTACGACTACGTCGGCAGCCGGCCGCCACCGCTCGAGACCTTCCTCGCCATGTTCGACAATCGTACCCGCCCGGCGGCGAGCAGCGGGCCCTGGGCCAGCCTCGACGAGGTCGGCGCCGGTCAGCGCTGGTCGGCGTTCGCGGCCATCACCGACGCCCTGGCCGGCCAGGCCGCCGGGCGGCCGCTGGTGATCGCCCTCGAGGACGTCCACTGCGCCACCCGGCTCGACCTCGAGCTGATCGATCACGTCCACCGGACGCTGGGCCCGCGCGGCACGTTGGTCTTGACCACCGCGCGCGCCAGCGACGGCGGCCCCGACTTCGCGAGCTGGCGGGCCGGTCGCGGCGGCGACCTGCTCGACGTCCCGCTCGTTGGCTTCGGCGAGGCCGAGATCCGGGCCTGGATCGAGGGTGCATTCCGCGGCCTGCGGATCACGCCGATCGAGACCCGTCAGCTCTTGCGGGCCTCGGGCGGCAACCCGTTCGTGCTGATCGAGATCGCGCGCCAGCTCCGGGCCCGCGGCGACCTCGACCTCGACGGCGAGACCTGGCGCCTGCGCCTGCCCGCCGACGCCGAGCTGCCGGCGAGCGTCGCCGCCATGCTGTCGGCGCGGCTCGACGAGCTGAGCCCGGCCCACCGCGCGATCCTCGAGTACGCGGCGGTGCTGGGGGACGAGTTCCGGGTCGCGACCCTGATCGCGGCGACCGCCGCCACCGAGGCCGCGGTCGACGACGCCCTCGACGCCGCGCTCGGGCTCCGGCTCCTGGCCGACCGCGACATCTCGGTCGGCAACGACCTCCGCTTCGCCAGCCCGGTCCTGCGCCAGTGCCTCTACGATCGCATGCCGGCCCGGGCCCGGCGCCGGGCTCACCGCGCGGTGGTCGACGCCCTCACCACCGTCTACGGCACCGGCGACCCTCGGTTCGCCCACGTCTTCGCCTATCACCATCACGCGACCGGGGCCTGGACCGAGGCCTTCGGGTTCTCGGTCGCCGCCGCCATCGAGGCGCAGGGTCGCGGCGATCTCGATCTCGCCCACGCCGCGATCGGGCGGGCCGACAGCGCCGCACGCGAGCTGGCCGCGATCGGCGCTGCCCGCGATCCGTCGCTCGCCGCCCGGCTCGAGCTGGTCGCCGGCAGCGTCGCCACCGCGCTCGGCGATCCGGTGA
>JAYVSF010000291.1:0-9166 GCA_043775605.1 Myxococcales bacterium | reverse complement strand
CGTCGTCGGACAAGGCCGCGTCGTCGGACAAGGCCGCGTCGTCGGACAAGGCCGCGTCGTCGGACAAGGCCGCGTCGTCGCCTTCGTCGGACAAGGCGTCGGCGCCGGCGCCCGCCAAGGCCGCGCCGTCGTCGTCGGACAAGGGCGGCGGCTCCAGCGGCGGCGGCTCGGCAGCGTCGTCATGAGCGCCCGCATCCTCGACGGCAAGGCGCTGGCGGCCACGGTCAAGGCCGAGGTCGCGATCCAGGTCGCGGCCCAGGCCGCCCGCGGTGTCACCGTCGGGCTGGCGGTGGTGCTGGTCGGTGCGGATCCAGCGTCCGCGGTCTACGTCCGCGCCAAGGCCAAGGACGCGCGCGAGTGCGGCATCACCGCGTTCGATCATCACCTGCCGGCCGACACCTCGGCAAAGGCCCTGCTCGCGCTGATCGCCCGGCTCGGCGCCGATCCGGCGGTCCACGGCATCCTGGTCCAGCTGCCGCTGCCGCCCCACCTCGACGCCGACGCCGTGATCGAGGCCATCCCGCCGCACAAGGACGTCGACGGCCTCCACCCCGACAACCTCGGCCGGGTGGCCCAGGGTCGGCCCCGGTTCGTGGCCTGCACCCCGGCCGCCTGCGTGCGCCTGCTGGCCGCGGGCGACGTCGAGATCGCCGGCGCGCGCGCGGTCGTGCTCGGCCGCAGCGTGCTGGTCGGCAAGCCGGCGGCGCTGCTGCTCGCCAACGCCAGCGCCACGGTCACGATCTGTCACTCGCGGACCCGCGACCTGCCGGCGATCGTCGCCGAGGCGGACATCGTGATCGCCGCGGTCGGGCGGACCGAGCTGGTCCGCGGCGCGTGGATCAAGCCCGGCGCTGCGGTGATCGACGTCGGCATCAACCGTCAGCCCGATGGCCGGCTGGTCGGCGACGTCGAGTTCGCGGCTGCGCGCGAGCGGGCCGGCGCGATGACGCCGGTGCCCGGCGGGGTCGGGCCGATGACCCGCGCCTGCTTGCTGGCCAACACGGTGCGCGCCGCCGAGCTGTACGGCACGGCGCCCTGAACCCGCGGCGCCTGACCCGGCGCCTGGGAGCGTGAAGCGCACAGGCGACGCGCGAACGGGCACTTGCTCCAGGCAGACCTCGAACCTCCCCGCGTGACCCCGGGGCCCGCAGAGTCATTGTTGACCGCTCGCCGAGGCTCGCTATCGGACCGCGAACGGTCGGCCGAGGGCGCGCACTACGGCGAGCTGCAGGTCCTCGAGCGCGGGCGGGTTGCCGATCAGCTCGTCGGCGCCGGCGCCGCGGGCGACGTCGGCCAGCCACGGGCTTGACGCCAGCGCGATCACCGGCACCGGCCGCCGCAGCGCGCGGGCCCTTCGGATCGCGGCCTGGCCGCCCTCGGGATCGCCGTCGAGCTCGATCACCGCGAGGTCGACGTCGTCGGTGAGCAGGGCGTCGGCGAGCTGCGCGTCGGCGGCGTGGACCAGGTTGGCGCTGGCGACCACCGAGCGGATCAGCCGACCCAGCGAGGTTCGATCCTTGCTGTCGCCGGCCATGACCAGCACCGCGATGCCGTGGAAGTCCGCCACCAGGCGGTCGATGAGCTGGCCGACCTCGGCGCTGACGTCGGCGACCTCGACGCCGACGCCGCGCGGGCCGTCGGGGCCAGCCGCGGCCCGACGCCACGCGACCTGACCCTGGACGCCGACCGCGGCCGCGCCCGGGACCTCGAGCGCGAGGTCGAGCGCGGTGCCGACCGGCAGCTCGTGCGCGGTCTCGAGGAACAGCCCACCGCGCGCCAGGTGCATCGTGTACGCGATCAGGAACGATGCCGACGAACGAAACTCCACCGCCATCGTGGTCGGCGGGGGTGGTGGCTCGCGGTCGGACATCGACGTGGCGAGTATCACCGAACCGCGCGCGCCGCGAGCGACCCGCGAGGCAAATGAGACGATCGCCGTCCTCGTGCTCGCTAGCCGCCCTCGCTGCCGAACGCCGCCGCCGCGGCCTCCCGCCGGGCGACGATGCGGGCCAGGGTGGCGTGCTCGGGGCGGGCGAGGTCGGGATCGTCGGCGACCAGCTCCTCGGCCTCGGCCCGGGCCGCCAGCAAGAGCTCGGTGTGGCTGCGGAGGTCGCCGAACCGCAGCCGAGGCAGGCCGGCCTGGCGCGCGCCGAGCAGCTCGCCAGGGCCGCGCTGGGCCAGGTCCTCCTCGGCGATGCGGAAGCCGTCGGTGGTGGCGGCGAGGATGGCGAGCCGGCGCGCGCCGTCGTCGGTTGCGTCGCCGCCCGTGCACAGCAGGCACCACGACCGGCCTCCGCCGCGGCCGATCCGCCCGCGCAGCTGGTGGAGCTGGGCCAGGCCGAGGTGATCGGCGTCCTCGATCACCATCACCGTCGCCGCCGGGACGTCGACGCCGACCTCGATCACGGTGGTCGCGACCAGGACATCGAGCGAGCCGACGATGAAGCCGGCCATCGCCGCCGCGCGCACGGCCGCTGGCAGCTGGCCGTGACACAGCCCGATCCGCAGCGGCGCCAGGCTGGCGGCGAGCTCGGCGTGGACCGTGGTCGCCGCGGCCCAGCCTCGCCGGCCGTCGTCGTCGCTGGGCTCGATCAGCGGGCACACCACGAACCCGCGCTCGCCGGCCCGCACCCGCTCGACCAGCAGGCGATAGGCCTGGGCCCGACCGCGCGCGCCGCGCACGATCTCGGTGGTCGGTGGCTCGCGTCCGGGCGGCACCTCGTCGATCACGGTGGCGTCGAGATCGCCGTACGCGGTCAGCGCCAGCGTCCGGGGGATCGGCGTCGCGGTCATCACCAACAGGTGGGGCGCGGCGGCCACGGTGCGAGGGCCCTTGTCGCGCAGCCGGACCCGCTGGGCCACGCCGAACCGGTGCTGTTCGTCGACGATGACCAGGCCGAGGCGGGCGAAGCCGACCGCGTCGGCGAGCAGCGCGTGGGTGCCGATGACCAGCGCCAGCCGGCCGTCGGCGCAGCCGGCGAGGATCGCGGCGCGGTCGGCGCGCGCGGTCGACGCGGTCAGGCAGGCCAGCGCGACACCGAGCCCGCGGGTCCAGGCCGACAGCGTCGCGTGGTGCTGCTCGGCGAGCAGCTCGGTCGGCGCCATCAGCGCGACCTGGGCCCCGGCCCGGACCGCGTGCAGCGCGGCGGCGAACGCGACCGCGGTCTTGCCGGCGCCGACGTCGCCCTGCAGCAGGCGGTTCATCGGCGTGGTGGTGGCGAGGTCGGCGGCCAGCTCGGCGATGGCCCGGCGCTGGGCAGCGGTCAGCGCGAAGGGCAGGGCGACGGTCAGCTCGCGCTCGAGGTCGGGGTGGGGCGCCAGCGCCGTCGCGCGATCGCTACGCTGCGACCGTCGCCGCCGTGCGATCACCACGCTCAGCGCGAACAGCTCGGCGTAGACCAGCCGGCGATGGTACGGGCTGGTCGCGGTCTCGAGGGCCAGGACCTCGTCGGCGGTCAGGGTCGGCGCCGGCGCGTGCAGCGCGGCCAGCGCGACGTCGAGCGGCGGCAGCTCGGCCCGGGCGGCGACCACGGCCGGCACCCCGTCGTCGACCTGGCCGCGCGCGCGCTCGACGGCGGTCAGGCACGCGGCCCGCAGCTTGGCCGCGGGCACCCCCGCGAGGTCGGGGTAGCGCGGCACGATCCGCGCGCTGTCGCCGACGTCGACGGTGCCGCCGGGCGCGACGATCGCCAGGACGTCGGGGTTGGCCATCTCGCCGAAGCGCCCGCGCTTCTTGATCACGCCCGACAGCGCGACCTCGGCCCCGACCGGGAAGCGCTGGTCGATGCCGCCCCAGACGTTGAACCACCGCACGGTCAGGAGCGGCGGGCCGCCCGGGCCGGCGGCGAACCGGACCTCGCCCCAGCGACGGGCCCGGACCCGGACCATGCGGGCCGCGGTCACGGTCGCCCGCGCGCTCAGCCGATCACCGTCGACGGCGCCGGCCAGCGCGGCGGTCAGTTCGTCGAGGTGGCGGGCGTCGAGCCAGCGCCGCGGCACCAGCCACAGCAGATCCTCGACGGTCGTGATCCCGCGCTCGGCGAGGGCCCGCGCCAGCGCCGGGCCGATGCCCTTGATCGACGTGGTCGGCGCCGCCAGCAGATCGATCGGCTCGCCCGCGACCGCGACCGGGCGTCGACCGGCGGGGCTCGAAGCCGGCGGCCGAGGAGGAGGAGGCGTCTTCACCGACGCCGGCTACAGCAGCTTGTCGAGCAGGCGGTCGAGATGATCGAGATCGAGGTAGCGGATGGTCATGGTGCCGCTCTTGCCCGGCTCGTCTTCGGCGATCGTCACCGGTCCCCCGGTCGCGCGGGTCAGGCGCTCCTCGAGGTCGCGCACCGCGGCCGTCTTGTCGCCCGCGGTCGCGGTGGCGCCCTGGCGCGGTCGACGCGGTCCTCGCGGCGCGCGCTCGCCGGCCACGGTGTCGCGCACCAGCTTCTCGGTCGCCCGCACCGTCAGGCCGCGAGCCACCGCGGTCCGGGCCGCGATCTCGAGCTGGTTGTCGTCGGGCAGCCCGAGCAGCGCGCGGGCGTGGCCCATGCCCAGCCGGCCGTCCTCCACCATGGTCCGCACCGCCACCGGCAGCCGCAGCAGGCGGACCGCGTTGGCCACGGTCGCGCGGTCCTTGCCGACCCGACCCGCGACCTGCTCCTGGGTCAGGCCGAAGTCGGTGATCAGCCGGTGATAGGCCGCGGCCTCCTCGATCGCGTTGAGATCGGCGCGCTGCACGTTCTCGACCAGGGCCCGCTCGAACGCCTCCTTGGGCGCGACGTCCTGGATGACCACCGGCACGCTGCTGAGGCCGGCCCGCTGCGCCGCGCGCCACCGTCGCTCGCCGGCGATCAGCAGGAAGCCGCCGCCGGTCCGCGGCCGCACCACCAGCGGCATGATCACGCCGTGGACGCGGATCGAGGCCGCCAGCTCGTCGAGCAGCGCGTCGGCGAAGGTCCGGCGCGGTTGCTCGGGGCTGGGATAGACGTCCTCGATCGCGGCGGCGACGAAGCCGCGGGCCGGCGAGCGCGCGGCCTCGCTGCTCGCGCTTGGTGCAGCCACCGTCGTCGGTGTAAGCGCCCCGGTCGCCGCCGGACCGGGCCGCGCAGGCGGCGCCGCGGTCGGCATCAGCGCGCCCAGGCCGCGGCCGAGCCCACGCTTCTTGTCGGTCATCGCCCACCCCCGGCCGGCACGACTTCACGGCGGGCGACCCCGACCCGAGCCAGGAACTCGTCGGCGACCGCGAGGTAGCTCTTGGCGCCCGGGCTGCGGAAGTCGTAGAGCAACGCCGGCTGACCGTGCGACGGCGCCTCCGACAGCCGGACGTTGCGCGGCACCAGGGTCTCGAACACCTTCTCGCCGAAGAACGACTGGACCTCGCCGCGGACCTGGGCCGCCAGGTTGGTGCGCGCGTCGTACATGCAGAACAGGACGCCGTCGATGGTCAGCCGCGGATTGTACAGCGTGCGGATCTTCTCGACGGTGGCCGACAGCGACGACAGCCCCTCGAGCGCGAAGTACTCGGCCTGCATCGGCACCACCACGCCGTCGGCCGCGACCAGCGCGTTGAGGGTCAGCATGCCCAAGGACGGCGGGCAGTCGATGACGATGTAGTCGTACGCATCGGCGACCGTGGCCAGCGCGTCGGCCAGCACGTGCTCGCGCCGGTCGGCGGTGATGAGCTCGATCTCGGCGCCGACCAGATCGCTTGTCGCCGGCGCCACGAACAGGGTCGTGATGTCGGTCGGCCGGATGACGTCGGCCAGCGCGACGTCGCCGATCAGCGCGTCGTAGACCGACAGCTCGACCCGGGCCCGGGGATAGCCCACGCCCGACGACGCGTTGCCCTGCGGATCGAAGTCGCACAGGAGGACGCGGTGGCCCTTGCTGGCCACCGACGCGGCCAGGTTGATGGCGGTCGTGGTCTTGCCCACGCCGCCCTTCTGGTTGGCCACCGCGACGATCCGGGTCATATGGGGTCGGGGGTAGCACGCTCCTGTGACGAGATCGCGGGGGCCGACCTCGCTTCGGCATGGGGGTGCCCCCCTCGCGTAGCCCTCGTCAGCTCGTTGGTGGAAAAACTTGGCCCGGGTGATCCTCTTGAGTACATATGACTCACATGTAGGACATGGTTTCACATGTCCGCAGGGAGGCAGCAGATGTCGGCTTTTCCAAGAGTTTACGGATCGTTCGCCGAGTTCGAGCGTGAGGAGCTCAAGCGCATGGACTCCATGACCACGGTCGCGGACCTGGTCGAGGAGCGCTTCTCCGAGGAGCTCGACTTCAGTGGTGGTGGCGGTGAGGGCAGCGCGCCCCGCCGGCGCGGCCGCCCGCGCAAGAACCCGCGCTAACCGCCGGGCGGCAGGGGAGGGACGCCGCGACAGACGGTGTCCACGGGGGCGGGGCGCGGGCTGGCGTAGGCTGCGCCCGATCGTCGCACCGCCGCGGCGATCGGGAGCCCCCGATGCCCGTCACGCCCGTCACGATCACCGCCGTCCTGCGCGCGCGCCCTGCGCTGCTTCCGTCGCGCCTGGCCTGGCTCGCGCTGGTCCTCGCGCTCGCGCTGGTCGCCTGCGGGCCGACCGGCTCGGGCGACGGTGGCGGTGGTGACGACACGCCGCCGCCCGCCGGCCTGCGCCTCGAGCCGGCCTCGGCCGAGCTCACCGTCGCCGACAGCACGCCCGCGACCCAGGCCTATCGGGTCATCGCCACTGACGACGGTGGCGCCGAGCACGACGTCACCGCCGACGCCACGCTGGCGCTGGGCCTGCCGTCCCTGGGCTCGTTCGACGGGCCGACCCTGACCACCGCGCCCGATCGCGGCGGCCGCACCCAGGTCACCGCGACCTGGGGCGGGCTGGTCGCCACCGGTGATCTCACCATCCGCCTGCGCCAGGTCATCGTCGAGCCCGGGGTACCGACCGACGCCCAGGGCGACTTCGCGATCGCCACCACGGGCGGCGCCGCGCCCGCGCTCATCTATCCCGACACCGGCGTGATCGTGCCGCCCAACCTCAACACCATGGAGGTCCACTTCCAGCCCGGCGGCACCAACGACGTCTTCCAGCTCACGGTCCACGGCTCCGCGCTCGAGCTGGTGGTCTACCTGACCTGCACCCCGCTCGGCGGCGGCTGCGTCTGGGACCCGAGCCAGTCGACCTGGGACATCCTCGCCACCGCCGGCCGCGGCGACCTGCCGCTCAGCTACCACCTGCGCGGCCTCGACCACGACGCCGCGTCGCCGCACTACGGCGAGACCGCGCCGCGCACGATCCAGTTCACCGCCGACGACCTCGAGGGCGGCCTCTACTACTGGGCGGCCGGCGCCGGTGCGGTCATGCGCTACGACTTCGGTCGCCGCGGCCAGACCGCCGAGCGCTTCCTCGGCGTCGGCCAGACCAGCGGCCGGCAGTGCGTCGGCTGCCACGCCCTGTCGCGCGACGGCAGCAAGATCGCGGTCGGTCTCGACATCCCCGGTCCGGCCGCGCTCGAGACCTACAGCGTCGGCACCCGGGCCCGGCTGTGGACGACGTCGACCGGCGGATTCCCCGGCTTCCCGAGCGCGAACGGCGCCAACTTCTTCTCGTTCTCGCCCGACGCCGAGCAGCTGGTGTCGTCAGACGGCCGGGCCCTGACCGTGCGCAGCGCCAGCGACGGCAGCGGCATGAGCCAGGTGGTGGCCAACGCGACGATGCCGGACTGGTCGCCCGACGGCGGCCGGGTCGTGTTCGCGCGTCCGGGCGCCGCGGCGCCGGCTGCCAACCCCGGCGTGTCGCGCGGCTCGATCGTCAGCGTCGAGACCGGCAGCTGGGGCGGCGAGCAGGTGCTGGTGGCGTCGGCCGGCGAGAACAACTACTACCCGTCGTACGCGCCCGACAGCGCGTGGGTCGCGTTCAACCGCTCGATGCTGTCCGACTCGTTCGACGCCGCCGACGCCCGGGTGATGGTGGTGTCGGCCGCGGGTGGTGCGCCGCTCGCGCTGGGCCGGGCGACGTCGACCGCCGGCGACTCGTGGCCGAAGTGGGCGCCGGTGCCGCAGAGCTACGCCGGCGGCACCATCCACTGGCTGACGGTGTCGTCGCGCCGGCCGTACGGGCTGCGCGGCGGCACGACCTCGCAGCTGTGGATGATCGGCTTCGATCCCGCCCGGGCCGCGGCCGGCGAGGATCCGAGCTTCGCCGCGTTCTGGCTGCCGTTCCAGGATCCGGCCAGCGGCAACCACATCGCGCAGTGGGTCGAGCACGTCGATCGCCAGCCCTGCGGCGAGGGCACCTGCCCGTCGGGCGAGTTCTGCGAGGGCGGTTTCTGCGTGCCCGCGATCCCCTGAGAGGGTTGGCAACAATGGGGTTTCGGAACGATCGCCCGCGCGCGCGACGGCCAACCCTCGACTCTGATTCCGTACAGATCGGGCCGGCACTACGGTGCCGGGCCGATCGATCGATGACACAGGGTTGGTTTCTGCCAACCCTGTGAGTTCGCGGTACCGTGGCGTGATGCAGGTTCGCCTCGCGCTCGCGTCCGTCCTGGTGCTCGCCACCGGCTGCCCGTCGTCGTCATCGCCGTCGGGGCCCGCGGCGCCCACGCCGGCCAGCGACACCGGCGCCCTGTGCGCCGATCTCGCGGCGCTCGTGAACGCGGCGGCCGGCAACTTCGTCGATCAGCGCACCGCGACCGCGGTGTCGCGCGATGGCCAGGACGGCGTCGAGGCCAGCCACGCGGTCAGCGGTACGCAGGGCTGCGTGATCCTGCACCCGAGCCCGACCTATCCCGACGACATGGTCGAGTGCGAGCTCGGCGCGGCGGGGGCGAGCGCCGACGCCCGGGCGGTGCTCGCGGCCTGGACCCCGCGGGTCGCCGGTTGCGCGGTGATCCAGGGCTGGGTCAGCCATCCCGGCACCGACGGTTCGCAGTCGTGGGAGCAGGAGACCGACGACGACCACCTGCTCGAGGTCCAGCTCGAGCTGGCCGGCGACGAGCCGAGCGTGCGCCCGGTGCTGCAGGTCCGCCGGCCCGAGATCTGACCGGCGCCGGTCGAGTTCTACCGCCAGGTGACGGTCACGCCAGGCCGTAGTCCTTGAGCTTCTTGTAGAGGGTCGAGCGATCGATCTCGAGGATGGCGGCGGCCTGGGCCTTGTTGCCGCCGGTCGCGGCCAGCGCGGCGACGATGCCGTCCTTC
>JAYVSF010000290.1:0-4617 GCA_043775605.1 Myxococcales bacterium | reverse complement strand
CCCACTGGGTCCGGTGAGCGGTCACGGTGGCGGGGCGGCGGCGCGGTCGACCTTGTAGCCGGCGGCGGCGAGGAGGGCGGGCAGGCCGTCGCGGCCGAGCAGGTGGCCGATGCCGACCGCGATGAAGGCGCCGCCGTCGCCGAGGTAGGTCTCGAGCTGCGGCAGCCAGCGGTGGTTGCGGGGGGCGAGCATGGTGCCGGTCGGGTCCTGGCCGAAGACCTGCTCCATGATCGCGAGGTCGCCGTCGACGTAGGCGGCGCGAGCGTTGACCAGCTGGCAGCGCATGACGTGGCGGGCGTGGATGGCGTCGGCGAGATCGTCGATGCCGATGGCGCCGGCGAGCAACGTGAGCTGGTCGGCCCAGGTCTCGAGGTGCTCGACGGGGAGGTGGAGCGAGCGGGCACGTTCGGCCAGGAGCACGTCCATGCCGGGGTGGGCCTTGTCGGTGACCGCGCGGGTCAGGAGCGTCATCGCGTACCAGGGTCGGACTCGGGCCAGCTCGTCGTCGTGGATGGTGCCGCGCAGCGTGTTGCGCAGCTCCCACCAGTCGTCGACCGACAGGAGCTGGTCGAGGCCCTTGCCGCGCGGCAGGCTCACCTGATCGCGGAACGCGTCGGCGTCGAGCTCGAGGTCGCCGAGCTCCGACACGAAGCGCGGCGCGGCGGCCAGCGCGGCCGAGGCGGCGGGGGCGATGTCCTCGGCGCCGGCGTCGTGGATCGTGCCGAACAGCCAGACCACCGGGCCGGTGCCGTCGGCGGCCTGGACCCGCCACAGCAGCGGACTTTGCGGCGCGGCGGTTGGGTGCACGAATGCGGGGCACGCCTTCGGTCCGCAGCCGGCGCCCAGCGCGATCGCCGCCAGCATCGCCGCGGCCACGAGCGCGCGCCGCGTCGCCATCGCGGTCAGGCCCAGTCCGCGAGGGCCGGGCAGGGGAAGCGGGTCCCGGCCGGGAACTGGAGCCCGAACTCGCTCGCCAGCACATCGAGCAGCTCGTCGGGATCGGCGAGCGTGCGGATGGTCGCGTGGCCGGCGCGGTCGCGCTGCTGCAGCTCGCGGTTGAGCAAGGTCAGCCGGCCGAGATCGTTGGCGCGGGCGACGATCAGCCGGTTCTTGAAGTGCGATCCCGGGTGCGCGCTCGTGTACCAGTTGCCGACCACGCGATCGATCTCGGGCATCTCCTCGAGGGTGAACTCGCAGATGTCCTGCCAGCCGTCGGCGAACCGGACCTGGTGGTAGAGCAGCGCCTCGGGGTCGCGCACGGTGGCGTCGTGCCAGCGACCGACGCGCACGATCCGGCGCGGCTCGTGCGGCGTCGGCTGCTCGTCCTCGGTGTCGAGTCGGAGCGGCGCGGTCGGCGACAGCGCGCCGACGCCGACATCGGCCAGCCAGCGCTCACCGTCGAGGTCGACCCGCACGAACAGGTGGGTGCGGGCCGGGGTGAAGTCGCGCGGGCGCTGGACCCGGACCCGCGCCGACAGCGGCGTGACCTGGAAGCCGAGCGCGGCCAGCACGTGCAGGAGCAGCGTGTTCTGCTCGAAGCAGTAGCCGCCGCGGCGGTCGTGGACGAGCTTCTGCTCGATGACCGCCGGCTCGAGGTCGATGCCGCGGCCGAGCAGCACGTCGAGATTCTCGAACGGAATCGTGCGGACGTGGGCCTCGGTCAGCGCGCGCAGGGTCGCCAGCGTCGGCGGCAGCGGGCCGGGCAGGCCGATGCGGGCCTGGTAGGCCGCGAGGTCGGGGACGAAGCTCATCGCCACGGTTGTAGCGCGCCGCCGGCCCGCGCCAGCGGCGCCTGCGACACCTCGCCAGCCGGCCGGACGACGGTGGGCCGCGCGTTTCGCCCCGGGCTGACGTAGGATGCGCCCATGTCCGGGAAGCTGCCGCAGACCTACGCCTTGCACACGGTCGGGATCTCGCTCGCGATCATCATCGCGATGGTCCTGTTCCTCCGTCACGCCTGGGGTGGCTGACCGTCGGTGCTCCTCGCGCGGCTCGCCTCCGTCGCGTCCTTCGGGGTGCTCGCCGGTGCGGCGGTGGCCTGTGGCCGCTCGCCGGCGCCGGTGACCCGCGAGCAGACCGCGCCTGCGCCGTCCGCGCCCGCGCCGGTCGCGCTCGACGCCGCGCCCGCCGTACCAGCGCCGCCATCCACGCCGGCCACGCCCGCGCGCCCCGGCCGCGGTGACTACTGCAAGGCCGACGCCGATTGCGGCTGGGACGATCCCTGCATGCCGGCGCGCTGCGCTAAGGCGATCGCGCCGGTCGCCGGCCTGAAGTGCTCCGAGAGCGGGCCGCCCCGGGGCGCGTGCGCCTGCGTCGACAGCCAGTGCACGCTGCGCCGCGATCGCCCGGAGCTCGGCGCATCGGCGTCGGGCTGCACCGCCGGCGGCTGCGCCCTCGACGTCGGCGGCGCGCGCTGCGCCCTCGGCCCAGCGACGACCCTCGGCCCGATCACCGAGCAGGGCCCGCTGTGCACCTGCGCGCCGTCGGGCCGCTGCGAGTGGAGTTGGTCGGGCCCGGTGCCGTGTACGACCTGGCGCGACTGCTCATGGACCCGCGACCCGCGCCTGCGGCCGGTGCCGTCGAGCCTGGTGCCGCGCGCCGTCGATCATCCGGTGGCGCCGTGCAAGGACGGCGAGCGCGACGCGGTGTGCTCGCCGGCCGGCATCTGTCGCATCGTCGCCTGGACCTGCTGACCTGCCACCGGCGCCGTGCGAGCCTGGGCCGGTGAGCACGCCGACCGACGACGCCAGCCGCCTCACCGCGTATCAGCGCCGGCTGATGCTGTTCCTCAGCGTGGCGACCTTCTTCGAGGGCTTTGACTTCTTCGCGCTCACCCAGATCCTGCCCAACCTGAGCGCCGATTTCGGCGTCGGCGAGCGCGGCGCCGGCGCCCTGGTCGCGGTCATCAACGTCGGCTCGATCCTCGCCTACTTCCTGGTCCGCAAGGCCGACCGGGTCGGGCGCAAGCCGATCCTGTCGGTGACGATCGCCGGCTACACGGTCTTCACGCTGGCCTCGGGCCTGGCGCCGAACGTCTGGGTCTTCGCTGGCTGCCAGATGGTCGCGCGGGTCTTCCTGATCGGCGAGTGGGCGATCGCGATGGTGTTCGCGGCCGAGGAGTTCCCGGCCAGGAAGCGCGGGCTCGTGGTCGGCGTGATCCAGGCCTTCTCCAGCCTCGGTGGCGTGGTCTGCGCCGGTGTCGTGCCGCTGCTGCTGCACACCTCGGTCGGCTGGCGCGCGGTGTACTTCGTCGGTGCGGTGCCGCTGGTCGCGGTCGCGCTCGCCCGGCGCGGCATCCGCGAGACCGCGCGCTTCACCGCCAGCGCCGCCGCCGGCGCCACCGAGGCGCCGTCGCTGTTCCGGATCTGGCGGACGCCGTGGCGCGGCCGGGTCGTGCTGATGGCCTGCATCTGGGGCCTGACCTACGTCTGCACCTACACCGGCATCACCTTCTGGAAGCAGTTCGCGGTCACCGAGCGCGGCTTCAGCGACGCCCGGGTCGGCGGCGCGCTGTCGATCGCCGCGGTGGCCGCGATGCCGCTGGTGTTCCTCAGCGGCCCGCTGCTCGACTGGGCCGGTCGCCGGTCCGGCGCGGTGATCATGTTCCTCGCGGCCTCGGCGGGCATCGCCGGCGCGTACACGCTGCACGGGTCGGTCGCGCTCACCGCGGCGCTGGCGGTCGGCATCTTCGGCACCAGCGCGGTGCTGCCGGTGCTCAACGCCTACACCACCGAGCTGTTCCCGACCGAGCTGCGCTCCGACGGCTTCGCCTGGGCCAACAACCTGCTCGGTCGGCTCGGCGCGGTCGCGGCGCCGCTCGCGGTCGGAGCCATCGCCCACGACACCGGCTGGGGACCGGCGGTGGCGACCACCGCGATCGGCCCGGTCCTCGCGCTCGTCGTCATCCTGGTGACCCTGCCCGAGACCCGTGGCCGCGAGCTCGAGGACACCTCGGCGCTCCATTGATCTCGCTGGCGACCGCGGGCAGGATGGCGCCACACAAGGTGCGCTGCGTGCGCGCCGCGGGAGGGTTTCGATGATCGAGAGCAACCACGGCCACTTCATGTGGCACGAGCACATGACCAAGGACACCGCCGCCGCCATCGCCTTCTACGGCGAGGTCGCCGGCTGGAAGACCCAGCCGTTCGGCCCCGACTACACGATGTGGGTCGCGAGCCAGGGGCCGCTCGGCGGGGTCGTCACCCTGCCCGAGGCCGCGGCCGCGATGGGCGCGCCCCCGCACTGGATGGGCCACATCCAGGTCCCCGACGTCGACGGCACCGCCGCCCTCGCGGTCGAGCGCGGCGGCAAGCTCTACCACGGGCCGATCGACATCCCGACGGTGGGCCGGTTCGCGGTGCTCGCCGATCCGCAGGGCGCGGTGTTCTCGGTGTACGCGCCGGCCAGCGACATGGCCCGTCACGACGTGTCCAAGGAGGGCGAGTTCTGCTGGAACGAGCTGCTCACCAGCGACCCCGCCGCCGGCTACGCGTTCTACGCCGAGCTGTTCGGCTGGAAGACCCAGAGCGAGATGGACATGGGGCCGATGGGCACCTACCGGCTGTTCGGCCCGGGCGAGCCGTCGATCGGCGGGATGATGAAGATCCCGCCGGGCGT
>JAYVSF010000289.1:0-6171 GCA_043775605.1 Myxococcales bacterium | reverse complement strand
ACGATGGAGCTGATCGACGGCGAGGCCCTGGCCGTGCGGCTCCGTACCCAGGGCCGGCTCACGGTCAGCCGCGCGGTCGCGGTCACGCTCGACGTCCTCGACGGGCTGGCCGCGGCCCACGCGGCCGGCGTCATCCACCGCGACATCAAGCCCGACAACCTCTTGCTCGATCGCGACGGCCGGGTCGTGGTCACCGACTTCGGCATCGCCGCGACCCGGGCCACGGCCACCGACGTCATCGCCGGCACGCCGGTGTACATGGCGCCCGAGCAGGCCGAGGGCGCGGCGGTCACGCCGGCCGTCGACGTCTACGCGGTCGGCGTGGTCCTGGCCGAGATGCTGGTCGGGGCCCCGCCGTGGTCGGGCTCGACCCGCGAGATCCTCGCCGCCAAGCGGGCCCGGACGCACCTCGACGTTGCCGGGCCCAGCATCGATCCCGCGCTGGCCGCGGTGGTCGCGCGCGCCACCGCCGTCGATCCGCGGATCCGGGTCGCCACCGCCGACGAGCTGCGCGGGCTGCTGGCGCCGTGGGCGACGCCGGGCCAGCCGGTGGCCAGCCGGCCGCGCCGCCGCAGCGACGCCGAGCTCTACGACGTCGTGGTGGTCCATCCCCGCGGCGCCGATCACGCCGACGGCCACCTGGCTGAGGCCCTCTACGACGCGGTGGTGTCGCGCCTGTGGCGCACCCACCGGATCCGCGTCGTCCCCGGCACGGCCCGCGAGCCGCGACCGCCGCCGGCCGCCGAGGTCACGATCGAGCTTGGCGACGTCCTGGCCGCCCGCGCGATCGATGGCCGCGGCCGCGAGCTGGTGCTGGTCCGGCTGCCGCCGACCGCCGAGCACCTCAGCACCGGCGCCCGGGCGGTGGCGGCGGCGGTGCTGGCCAGCCTCGGCGTCCGCGACGAGGACGCGGTCGGCGAGCCGCCGGGCCTCGCGCTCGACCTCTACCTGCGCGGCCGCGGGCTGGCCAACCGGATGAACGGCAACGCGATCGCGGCGGCGATCGAGCTCTACGATCAGGCCCTCGCCCTGGCCCCCGGCGACGGTCGGATCGAGGCGGCGCGGGCGATGGCGCTGTCGCGTCGGGTCTACTACGCGAGCGAGCAACCGCAGGCCCAGGCCGAGGCCACCGCCGCGGTCGAGGCGCTGCTGACCCGGCGGGCCGAGCTGCCCGAGGTCCAGATCGCCGCCGGTCACGTCAAGCTGCACCAGGGCGATCCGATCGCCGCGGCCCAGCACCTGCGGCGCGCGATCGCTGGCGCGCCCTACCTGGCCGAGGCCCACGAGTGGCTGGGCCGGATGCTGCTCGAGGCCGCGCACCTCGACGAAGGTCGGGCCCGGCTCGAGACCGCGCTGGCGCTCGATCCCCGGCTCGAGCTGGCCCGCTGGGAGATCGCGCGGGCCCACGCGCTCGAGGGCGACTGGGACGAGTACGACCGGGTCGCGCGCGAGCTGATCGGCGTGGCCCGGATGCGGGCGACGCCGTGGACCGCGCGGTTCGCGGCCTGGCGCGGCGACCTGCGGACCTTCGCCGAGATCGCCAGCGCGTCGCAGGTGGTGCTCGACACCGGGCTCGGCCGGCCGCTGACCGAGGCGCTGATCGGGCTGGTCGCCGACCGCGACTGGGCCGCCCGCGGCGCGGCGCTGGTCGACCTCGCGCTGCACGCGCCGACGTCGAGCAGCCGGCAGCGCAGCCTGATGTGTCAGCTCGTGGCCGAGATGGCCGGCCAGTTCGGCGACACCGCGGCGATCGCGCGGCTGGTCGATCACGCGGTGGCCGAGGGCTTCTTCGATCGGCACTGGCTCGAGCGCTGCCCGCTGCTGGCCGCCGCCCGCGACGCCGGGGTCCTGGCCGCGGCCCGCGACGCCGTCGAGCGCCGCGCCCGCCGCATCCTCGACGCCCTGTACGGCGACGGCGAGACCTCGGGCGCGGTCGCCGACACGCTGATGGCGATGCCGACCGCCGACCTTTGACCCGCCACCGCGGATCAGGGCAGGCGGACGACGAGGATCTGCAGGTAGCGGTCGCGGGGCTGGGCGGCGACGGTCGGGTAGTCGGGCGGCAGCGAGCCCTGCTCGACGATGACGCCGGTGCGCTCGGCCAGGCGCAGGCCCTTGCTGACCAGCTTGGCCAGCGAGCCGAGCTCGTGGCTATTGGCGGCCAGCCACAGCACGCCGCCGGGGCCGGCGACCTCGGCGGCCTGCGCGATCAGCGGCGGGTAGTCGCGCTCGAGGGTCCACGGCGTGCCCCGGGCCGGCGAGAAGGTCGGCGGATCGATCAGCACCACCTCGTGCCGCTCCTTCATCTTCACCGCGCGCTGCAGGAAGCGGATCGCGTCGCCGGTCTCGAACCGCCAGCGCTTGTCGTTGGCGGCGAGGCCGGCGCGGGCGAAGTTGCCCTGGGCCCAGGCCTGGACCCCGGCCGAGGTGTCGACGCTGACGACCGCGGTCGCGCCGGCCCGGGCCGAGGCCACGCTGAGCGCGCCGGTGTACGAGAACAGGTTGAGCACGCTGCGGCCGGCGACGAAGCGCCCAAGCCCTGCGCCGCCGCGGCGCTGCTCGCGCATGTCAGTGAACAGGCCGACGTTGAGGCCGCCGTGGGGATGGATCTCGAACGGCACGCCGTGCTCGTGGGCGACGTAGCGCTCGGGCGGCCTGGCCCCGACCACCTCCTGGGCGACGTCGTCGGCGCCGCCCCGGGCCCGGACCTTGATGACCACCCCACCCTGGCCACCGAGGCCGGCGAAGCCGCGCACCGCCTCGGCCAGGAGCCGCGCGGTCGGCACGAGCGCGGGCGCGTAGGCGTACAGCACCGCGTGGCCGCCGAGGACGTCGCAGGTGAAGCCGGGCACACCGTCGCCGGCGCCGTGCAGGAGGCGATAGCTGTTGTCGTCGCCGGGCAGCCCGAGTTGCTTGCGCCAGGCCAGCGCGCGCTCGACCCGCCAGCCCAGCAGCGCGCCGTCGATGCGCGGGAAGCCGTCGGCAGCGGTCGCCATCACCCGTAGCTTGCGGTTGTCGGGATCGACCAGGGCCAGGCCCAGCTCCTCGCCGCGATCGTCCTCGAGCCGGACCGACGCGCCGGCCGCCAGCCCGGCCGCGGTCGCGACCCGGTCGAGTTCGACGTCGCGACCGCCGCCGGCGATGAACGTGGCGACGTCGGCGGGCACGGTGCACAGGGCGAGCGCGGGCGCGGCCATCAGCGATCTCCACAGCAGCGGTAGCCGACGTCGGAGAACACCGCGTCGGCGGCGGCCTGGCGCGGCGGACCATCACAGCGACCGTCGCCGCCGTCGAGCGCCGAGGCGCCGAGCGCGGTGCCGTCGGCGACCCACTCGGCGACGTTGCCGGCGAGATCGTGGGCAAGGGTCGCGCTGACGCAGCGCTCGAACGCGCCGGCGGCGGCGATCACGCCTCCGCCGAGGTTGCAGGCGCCCTGCTCGGCGACCGCGCGCTCGCTGCCGGCGCACGCCGCCCGCCACTCGTCGGGGGTACACAGGCGCAGGTCACGCGCGGCGCAGGCGTCGGCGGCCGCGCGCGCGGTCAGGCCGGTGAGCGGCACCCGACCCTTGCCCGGCGCCTCGAACGGATCGACGCAGAGGTCGCCGAGCGCGAGGGTGTCGTCGGTGCAGCCGTGGGCCGGCTCGGCCGGCGACAGCGCCAGGCGTGGGCCGGCCGCACCGGGATCGCCGGGCACCGCGGCGCCGGGCTCGGGATCGCCGCCATGCGTCGGCTCGGGCTGCGCCGGCTGATCGGTCCCGGTCTGGGTCGCGACCACCAGCGCGATCGCGGCCGCGGCCAGCGCGCCGCCGACGATGCCGACCACCGGCACCCAGCGCCGACGAGGGCGACGCGGCGGCGTCAGCTCGCGGGGCGGCGCGACGAAACCGATCTCGCCGGGCGCGACCGTCGCCGGCGACAGCTCGGACAGCGCGCGGTAGGTCATCCCCTCCGGGGCCGGCGCCATCGGCACCGGCGTGGGCACCCGTGGTAGCGGCTCGATCGGCGCCAGCAACGACACCGCCGGCGGCGGCGGCGGTGGCAACACGATCGGCCGCGACGGCACCGGCACCGACGCCCCCGGTCCGGACGCCGCGATGTCGATGCGACGCAGCAGCTCGGTGAGGTCGATGCGTGCGCCGGTGTCGGGCACCAGCGCGCCGGCCAGCGCCGCCGCCAGCCGCGGCGCGCGCGCCACCAGCAGCTCGCGCTCGTCGATCGCGCGATCGGTGCCGGCGGCCAGCGCGGCCACCGCCGCCGCCAGGCCCCAGACGTCGGCGGGCGGGCCCGTGGTCCACCCGGCCTGGACCTCGGGCGCGAGGTACGCCGCGTGGCTCTGCCAGGCCGCGACCGACACCGGCTCGGCCATCATCCACAGCGCGAGCCCGCCGACCCGCACGCTGCCCTCGACCAGCACCGCGTCCTCAGGCACCAGCCGGCCGTGATACCAGCCGACCTGGTGCGCCGCGGCGAGCCCGGCCGCGACCGCCCGCGCCCACGCCGCGGCCGCCGGGATGGGCAGCGGCGACGCCACCCGCGGCACCAGCCCCGGCGACGCCACCGCGTAGGTCGCCCAGGTCGTGCCCTCGTCGAAGCCGGCGTCGAGCAGCGCGCGCACCGCCGGGTGGACCAGCGAGCGCAAGGTCGCGGCCCCGGCCACCAGCGCGTCGGCGGCCTCGTCGCGATGGATCCCGGGCAGCAACCACCACAGCTCGACGTCGATGCCGAACGCGCGATCGCGCGCCAGGTAGGTCACCCGACCCGGTCCGCCAGCCAGGACCTCGCGCAGCACGAAGCGCTCGCCCCACAGGGCGCCGACCGGCGGCGACGCGATCATGTGCCGGTCGAGCCGAACCCGCCGGCGCCGCGCGCCGACGGCGGCAACTCGTCGACCTCGGCGACGGTGACCGAGGCCACCGCCGCCACCACCAGTTGGGCGATGCGCTGGCCGCCGGTGATGGTCACTGGCTCGCTGCCGAGGTTGATCAGCAGCACGATCAGCTCGCCACGGTAGTCGGCGTCGATCGTGCCCGGCGCGTTGAGCACCGTCACGCCGTGGCTCCGAGCCAGCCCCGAGCGCGGCCGGACCTGACCCTCGTAGCCCTCGGGCAAGGCCATGGCCAGGCCGGTGCCGACCGCGGCCCGCGTCCCCGGCGCCAGCACCACCGGCGCATCGAGCGCCGCCACCAGATCCATGCCGGCCGCAGCCGCGGACATCGGCCGCGGGATCACCGCGTCGGGGCGGAGGCGCTGGAACACGACCTGGGCTGGCATGGCATACCCTCGGCGATCATGGCGCGACACGGTCGCGCCCGGCCGCGAGTGCGGCCGTAGGCGGGGTGGGAACCCTGCCGGCTCCGCCCGTAGGGAGGGGGCGCAGCCCCCTTGGGATCAAATGACGAAGTTGTTGATCTCCTCGGGCGAGGGGTTCGCGTCGAGGACCTCCTTGCGCGACAGCCGGATCTTGCCGTCGCGGTCGACCTTGACGCACTTGACGACGACCTCGTCGCCCTCCTTGAGCACGTCCTCGACCGCGCGGATGCGGTCGTGCGAGATCTCGGAGATGTGGAGCAGTCCGTCGGTGCCCGGCAGGATCTCGACGAACGCGCCGATCTCGATGATGCGCTTGACCACGCCGTTGTAGTACTGGCCGACCTCGGGCTCCATGATGAGGCCGCTGATCAGCGCCTGGGCCTGCTCGAGGCTGCGCAGGTTGGCCGACGCGATCGACACGATGCCGGCGTCGCTGACGTCGATCTGGGCGCCGGTCTGCTCCTGCAGCGCGCGGATGGTCTTGCCGCCGGGGCCGATGATGTCGCGGATCTTGTCGGGCTTGACCTGGACCGTGATGATCCGGGGGGCGTTGACCGACAGCTCGTCGCGCGCCGCCGGCAGGCACGCGGCCATCTTCTCGAGGATGTGCAGGCGACCGCGCTTGGCCTGGTCGAGCGCCTCCTCGAGGATCTTGCGGGTCAGGCCGTCGACCTTGATGTCCATCTGCAGCGCGCACACGCCGTGGCTGGTGCCGGTGACCTTGAAGTCCATGTCGCCGAGGTGATCCTCGTCGCCGAGGATGTCGGACAGGATGGCGTAGTCGTCGCCCTCCTTCATCAGGCCCATGGCGATGCCAGCCACCGCCGAGGTGGTCGGGACGCCGGCGTCCATCAGCGCCAG
>JAYVSF010000288.1:0-4582 GCA_043775605.1 Myxococcales bacterium | reverse complement strand
AAGATCGAGTCGGCGCGCGGGCTGACCCAGGCGAGCAGCTCGCGGGCCAGGCACAGCGAGCGCGCCGACACCGCGCCGTCGGCGGGCGCGACCAGCTCGAACAGGCCGTGCGCCGCGAGCGCCGTGACCACCGCGCGATCGCGCGCCGGCTCGTCCCCAGCGACCTCCTCGGCCGCAGCCACCGCCGGGGCGGCGGCCTGCAACCGCGCCGCGAGCTGGTGATGCTCGTCGGCGAAGAACAGGCCGAGGTCGTCGCTCGACAGCGGGATGGTCACGCCGGCTCGACCTCGCCCGCCACTCGCAGCGGCGCCGGCGCGCCCGCGAAGCTCGGCGGCCGCCGGGCCTTGAACGCGGCGTGGGCCTCGGCGAAGTCGGGGTGCTGCATGCACAGCGCCTGGGCCTGGGCCTCGGCCTCGATCGCCTCGGCCAGGTTCATCCGGGCCTCGCTCTCGAGCATCTGCTTGGTCATGGCGTGGGCGAACGCCGGGCCGGCGGCCAGGCGCGCCGCCCAGTCCTCGGCCAGCGCCTGCGCGGCCGCGCCGTCGACGACCACGCGGTTGACCAGGCCCATCGCGAGCGCGGTGTCGGCGTCGATGACGTCGCCGAACAACAGCAGCTCCGACGCCCGGCCCAGCCCGACGATGCGCGGCAGCAGGTACGTCGCGCCCATGTCGGCGCCGCACAGCCCGACTCGCGGAAAGATGAAGCCGAACCGCGCCGACGCCGCCGCGATCCGGAGATCGCAGGCGGCGGCGATCACCGCGCCGGCGCCGACCGCGATGCCGTTGACCGCGGCGATGACCGGCCGCCGGCAGCGACGGATCGCGGCGATCAGCCGGCCGGTGGCGCGGGTGAAGTCGAGCAGCGCCGGCGTGTCCTGCCCGAGCAGCCGCTTGATGATGTCGTCCTGATCGCCGCCCGAGCAGAAGCCGCGGCCGCGGCCGGTGATCACGATCGCCCGCACACTGGCGTGGCGATCGAGGTCTTCGAACAGCTCGGCCAGCTCGCGGTAGACCTCGAACGTCAGCGCGTTGAGCCGCTCGGGCCGATCGAGCACGATCGTGGCGACGCCCCGGACCTCGGCGAGCGCGAAGGTGCGCGGACTCGGCAGCTCGGACATGCCTCTTGATATCACGCGCGGCGATCGCGGGCGGCGACCAGCGCGCGGCCGACCAGCGCACCGGGCTCGACCGCGACCTGCTCGACCTGACGGCCGGGCAGCCCGCGGAACAGCAGGTAGCCGCCGTCGGTGAGCCCGGCCTTGATCAGCCGTCCGGTCGCACGATCGCGGCGACCGAGCGGCGACCCGTGGTCGCTGCGGGCGATCGCGCCGCCGACGTCGACGCGTCGGCCGTCGTCGAGCCGGGTGGCGGCGCGGACCGTGATGACGGCGTCGGTGAACGTCAGCTGCGAGCCCTGCTCGATCCGGCCGTACGAGTTGTCGGCCAGCACGAGCTCGAAGCCGGCGTCGCGCACGATCGCGGGGCAGTCGCCGCTCGGGGTGTGACCGACCACGACCCGACCGATCCCGCTGGCCGCCAGCCGGGCGATGACGTCGTCGTCGGGCAGGACCGGATTGGCGTCCTCGTCGGTGGGCCGGGCGTAGACCACGCTGTGGCGGTTGACGTGGGTGCCCGGGACCGGCGCCTGGTACGCGATCAGCGCGGCCGGGGCGTGGCCAGCGACGAACGCGGCGAGCTGGTCGCGATAGAAGCCATCGAGGGCCGCGAGCCAGGCGTCGACATCGGTGCGCGGCGCCGAGCCCGGTACCGCCCCCAGGTTGTCGGCGGTCACCCCGCCGTGGACGAACAGGGTCACGCCGGCGCGGAAGCCGAGCCGGCACTCGCCGAGGTACGCACGCAGCGCGCCGCCGGGCCCGAGATCGTCGAGGAAGCTGCCGGCGACCGCGTCGTCGTCGGCCGCCCGCCCGTCGGCGCGCAGCTCCTCGGCGCGATGGTCGAAGGCGCGTGGCGCGCCCATCGTGTTCGCCAGGATCCAGCGCAGCAGCTCGCCTCGCGACGCGGCCGCGGGCGCGCCGGCCGGGGCCGCGCCGTCGAGCTCGCGCACCAGCCGCAGCTTGTTGAGGTCGCGGTTGCCGGCCAGCAGGATCACGCGGTCGCCGTACGCGCGCCGCGCCGCCAGCAGCATGTCGACGATCCGCCGGCCGTGCGGCCCGCGATCGATGGCGTCGCCGCCGAACACGAACTGCACGCCGTCGGCCAGCCGCAGCGCGCCGCGGTCGAGCCCGACGTGGGGGTTGCCGTCGACGAACGAGGTCACCTTGTCCCACCGCCCCTCGACGTCGGTGAGGTAGGCGATCACCATCCCTGGGTCACCTGGTTGACCGGGATCACAGCGGCAGGAGCGCCTGGGCCTGGATCTCGACCACCGCCTCGGGCTCGACCAGCGCCGAGACCGCAACCAGCGCCATGGCCGGAAACACCCGGCTCATGTGAGTCCGCCACGCGGCGCCGATCGCCGGCAGGCTGGCGCGATACGCGTCCATGTCGGTGACGAACACGGTCATCGACGCGAGGTGCTCCGGCCCGCCGCCGGCGGCCGCCACCACGGCGAGCACGTTGGCCAGGGCCTGGCCGAACTGCACCGCGAGGTCGGCGCTGGCGAACCGGCCGTCGGCGTCCCAGCCGATCTGGCCAGCGACGAACAGCACCCGGCCGGCGCCGACGATGCCGTTGGAGTAGCCGCGCGGCTGCGGCCAGCCGGGGACGTCGACCGCGGTCGGCCGGCCGTCGCCTGCGCCGTCGCCGGGGCCGGGGCCGCTCACTTCATCACCTGCCCGCCGTCGATGACCAGGGCCTGGCCGTGGATGCCGCGGGCGTCGTCGCTGCACAGCATCGTGACCGTGTGGGCGACCTCGGCCGGCGCGATCAGCCGGCGCTGCGGGCTCATCCCGGTCAGCGCGGCCCGCGCGGCGTCGAGATCGCGGCCGGTCTTGCTGGCGATGCGGGCCACGGCCTCGGCCGCCATGTCGGTGTCGACCCAGCCCGGGCACACCGCGTTGATCGTGACGCCGGTCCGGCCGAGATCGACGGCCAGCGCGCGGGTCAGGCCGATCACCGCGTGCTTGGCCGCGCAGTAGGCGGCGCTGTAGCCGTAGCCGGTGAGGCCCGCGTTCGATGCGATCGTGATGACCCGGCCCCAGCCGGCCGCGACCATCGCCGGCACCAGCGCGCGGGTCAGCCGGAACGGCGCGGTCGCGTCGAGCTCGAGGATCCGGTCCCACATCGCGTCGTCGATCGCTGCCAGCGGCGCGCTCTCGGCGATGCCGGCGTTGTTGACCAGGATGTCGATCCGCCCGCGGGTCGCGATCGCAGCCACCATCGCGTCGGTCGCGGCCCGGTCGCTCAGGTCGCAGACCTGCGTGGTCGCCCCGATCGCGGCGGCGGCCTCGTCGAGGTGGACCCGCGACCGGCCGCTGATCATCACCTCGGCGCCGAGCGCGGCCAGCGCCCGGGCCACCGCGAGGCCGATGCCGCGCCCGCCGCCGGTCACCAGCGCGCGCTTGCCCGTGAGATCCATGGCCGTTGGTACCATCCGCGTCGCGCCGACGCGATGGCCGCGCGGGTCGCAGTCGCCGGTGGGGTTCAGAAGCCGGCGAGCTTCGACATCGTGGCGGCCAGCGCGAGATCGAGCGCGCTGATGCCGCCCGCGTCGTGAGTTGTCAGGTCGACGACCACGCGGTTCCACACGTTCGACCACTCGGGGTGGTGGTTGCGCTGCTCGGCGACCAGCGCGCAGCGGGTCATGAAGCCGAACGCCTCGCCGAAGTCGGCGAAGGCGAAGGCCCGGTGCAGCTTGCCGCCCTCGACCCGCCAGCCCGGCAAGGCGGTGAGGCCGGCGGTCAGCTCGTCGTCGGTGAGGCGGGTGACGGTCATGGCGTGCAGCTCCCGGGCATGGCGGTGATCCAGGCGCGGATGAGCGCCACGCCCTCGGCGAAGACCAGGTTGCGACCGAGCTCGGGCATCCGGATCTGGGGCGCGGTCGATTCGAGCCGGAACATCAGGATCGACTGATCGGGCTGGCCGGGCACGATGCCGAAGCGCCGCCCGCCGGAGCCGGTGCCGGCGGCGACCGGGGCCTTGCAGACGCCGATCTTCGCCGGGTCGGTCTGGGTCAGGCTGAGGTCGAGACCCGAGGTCCGAGCCGCGCCGCTGGGGTTGTGGCAGTGGGCGCAGTTGATGTCGAGCCAGGCCCGGGCCCGGCCCTCGAGCGGGGCCGCGGCGTCGTCGAACGCCGGCGCCTTCGGCCACGACGCGGTCGACGGCGCGCCGGTGAGCTGGCCGCGATCGATGAAGCCCTGGAGCTGGTTACCGCCGCCGCCGGGCGCGGCCCGGTTGAGGTGGCGGGCCTTGGGCCCGATCGGCCCGAGCACGTGCACGGTCTCCTCGTGGCACTGCCCGCACTGGTTGACGTTGGGCACCACGTAGCGGTTCTGGCGCACGCTGCCGTCGTCGTGGATCCACTGGGCGTCGACGAAATCGCCGGGGATCGAGATGGTCGCGTCGAGGCCGCCGGGCTCCTCGGCGGTCGCCGGATCGTAGACGTAGGCCGCGGCCTTCCA
>JAYVSF010000287.1:0-17631 GCA_043775605.1 Myxococcales bacterium | reverse complement strand
GCTCGCCGCCGGCGCCGACGGTGATCGTGCGCGGCCACGGCGCGATCCACGCCGCGATCGGCGCCCACTTCACCACCAGCGCGCCGCCCGACGAGGTGGTCCGCCTGCGCGAGGGCGACCTCACGATCGATGTCGCGCCGCTCCATCCCGGCGAGCGCTACCGGGTCGTGGTCGGCGACGGCGAGGTCGAGGTCCGCGGCACCGCCTTCGAGGTGGTAGCCAAGGACGATCGCCTGCTCGCGGTCAACGTGGTCCATGGTCGGGTCGAGGTGCGACCCGCGGGCCGGTCGTCGACGGTCCTGGGGCCGGGCGAGGGCTGGTCGGCCGCGGCGCCGGTGGTGAGCGTGGCGAGCACGGTCGCGCCGAGCGGGTCGGGTGTCCCGATCGCACCGGCGCTGCCGCCGAGCCCGAGCCCGGTCGCGGCGGCGACCGTCGTGCCTCCGCCGTCGTCCGCCCATCGCGCGCGCGGGGTGCGGATCGCCTCAACCGGGGCGCCTGCCGCCGCCGGGGCGCCTGCGACCACGGTCGCGCCGGTCGCGCCGGTCGTCGAGCCGGCGGTCGCGCCGGCGGTCGCGCCGCGCTCACCCGACGCGGTGGCCTACGATCAGGGCTGGGCCGCGATGCGTGCGGTCGATTTCGGGTCGGCCGCCGACGCGTTCGCCCGGGTCGCGAGCCTCGGTCCCGACCCGCGGCTGGCCGACGACGCGCTGTTCTGGCGCGCGGTCGCGCTCGCGCGCGATCACCAGCGCGGCCCGGCGATGGCGGCCTTGCGCGTGGTCGCCGATGACGCTGCCGGCTCGGTCCACGCCGACGAGGCCAGCGTGATGCTCGGCTGGCTGCTGCTCGAGGACGGCGATCGGTCCGCGGCCCGCGCTCGCTTCCGCGCGGCCGAGCGGGCCGCCGAGCCGCGGGTGCGCAGCGGCGCCCAGGCCGGCCTCGTCGCCGTCGACGCGCCGCTCTGACCAAGAGTTTGTGAAACAAGCTCGTTTCCGTACCGGCGCTACCGACGTTCCGACCGATCCCGGCCGGCGATTGCCGCTTCCCCGCGCCGGCGATCCGGGCTCCACTGCAGCCATGGGCAAGGTCGAGGACATGCGGCGACTGCGCGAGGCACAGGCCGGAGGCGCGTCGGCGGCGGCGCCAGCATCGGCCGACGTCGAGACCGGCACCTGCGCGGGCTGCGGCAAGCCCAAGCCGCTCCAGCGCGGCGTGATCGCGAACCACCAGAAGGGGCTGGGCAAGATGTGCCCCGGCTCGCGCAAGCCGCCGGCCTGAGAGGGTTGGCCTTGGCCAACCCTGTGATCGCGCCGACGCCGGGCTACGCCGCGTAGCCGGGGTTGGTGCGATCGAGCAGGCGCAGGAGCCCCGGCCAGGCCAGGCCGCCGCCCATGCCGCGGGTAACCGCCATGATGTTGGCCTTGACCCCGTCGAGGATCGGGGTCGCGACCGGCACCAGCGGCTGGCCGCCGGCCTGGGCCATCACCTGGATCTCGCACGCGCGCTGCAGGTTGAACATGACCAGGAACGCGTCGGCGACGGTCGCGCCGACGGTGAGCAGGCCGTGGTTGCGCAGGATCAGGCCGGCGCTGGCGCCGAGGTCGCCGACCAGGCGCGGCTTCTCGTCGTCGCGCAGCGCGATGCCCTCGTAGCCGTGGTAGCCGAGCGACGCCAGCGCCACCGTGGCCTGCTGCGAGATCGGCAACAGCCCGCCGGCCTGCGCCGAGACCGCGACCCCGGCCGGGGTGTGGGTGTGCAGCACGCAGGTGACGTCCTCGCGCGCGGCGTGGATCGCGCTGTGGATGACGAAGCCGGCCGGGTTGATCGGGTACGGGCTGTCGTCGAGCTTGCTGCCGTGGAGGTCGACCTTGACCAGGCTCGACGCGGTGATCTCGTCGAACAGCAGCCCGTACGGGTTGATGAGGAAGTGGTGCTCGGGCCCGGGGAGGCGGGCCGAGATGTGGGTGAAGACCAGATCGTCCCAGCCGAAGTGGGCCACCAGGCGGTAGCACGCGGCGAGATCGATCCGCAGGCGCTGCTCGGCGTCGGTGCGGTTCATCGGCCGAGCTTCGCACGTCCGCGCCGCCTGGCGAGGGCAGGCCACGCAAGCGCTTCGCGGGCTGCGCCGGCGGGGGCGACCTCGCGCAAGCGGTGCGGGATCCGTGCGCCCGGGCGGCGCCCGCGGCTTGCAAGAGACCGGAGCGTGACCACCACCGATCCAGGCCATCGCACCGTCATCGAACCCTTCAAGGTCAAGGTCATGGAGCCGCTGCCGTTCCGGACCCGGGCCGAGCGCGAGCGGGTCCTGACCGAGGCCGGCTGGAACCTGTTCCTGGTCCCGGCCCGCGAGGTGACCTTCGACTTCCTCACCGACTCTGGCACCACCGCGATGAGCGCGGCCCAGTGGGCGGCGATGATGACCGCCGACGAGAGCTACGCCGGCTCGCGCAGCTTCGAGCGGTTCGAGGGCGTGGTCCAGCGGGTGACCGGCTTCCCCCACGTCGTGCCCACCCACCAGGGCCGGGCCGCCGAGCGCCTGCTGTTCTCGACCCTGGTCAAGCCCGGCGACGTCGTGCCGTCGAACAACCACTTCGACACCACCCGCGCCAACCTCGAGCACCTCGGCGCGACCGCGCTCGATCTGGTCATCCCCGAGGGCCGGGATCCACAGGTCCTGCACCCGTTCAAGGGCGAGATCGATCTCGGCCAGCTCGAGGCCTGCTGCCGCGAGCACCAGGGCCACATCCCGCTCGGCATGATCACGATCACCAACAACACCGGCGGCGGCCAGCCGGTCTCGCTCGCCAACCTGCGCGGCGCCGCCGCGATCTACAAGAAGTATGGGATCCCGTTCGTCATCGACGCCTGTCGCTTCGCCGAGTACGCGTGGTTCGTCAAGGTCCGCGAGCCCGGCCAGCTCGGGCGCACGCCGGCCCAGATCGCGCGCGAGGTGTTCGATCTCAACGAGCACGCGCCCGACTGCCCGGCGGTGACGGTGCGCGCGCCGCAGCCCTTGCACTCGACCTCGCGCGCCCCGGTCGCCAGGTCCGCCGCCGATCCGCTCGGCGCGGTCTTCAGCGCGGCCTCGAAGTCGTACTCGACGATCCGACCGGACTTGCGCTCGATCGGCTGCGCGTGACCGCAGTGGGCGCAGGTCAGCGCGTCGACGCCGGGCTCGGCGGTGACCGGCGCGCCGCACTGCTCGCAGCGATAGTCGACGACCGCGGTCGCGGTCGGTGTCGCCGGGGTCGGCGGTGCGTCGACGATCAGATCAGGGGCGACCACGCGCCGACGCTAGCATGCCGCGCCGCTCGGCTCGGCTCGGCTCAGCTCGCGATCAGGCCGGGATGACGACCCGGATGGCCTTCCAGCCGCTGTCCGGATCGTTGCCCTTGGCCTCGAGCCGACCGCGGACGGTGTACGTGTTCTTGGTGGTGCGGCCCTCGAAGCTCGGCTGCAGGTTCGACGGCAGCGAGATGGTGCCCTCGACGGTCTTGGACTCGCCGGCGCCGAGCACGAATTCGCCGTGGAGCTTGAACTCCTGCTTCGAGTGCTCGAACGAGCGGCGGTAGTCCTCGCCCAGCTTCGAGTCGTCCTTCTTGGTGACGTGGACGTGCTCGTTGCCCTCGAAGTCGACGAAGATCCCCTGGCTCTTGATCTCGGTGCCCTTGGACGTGACGGTGACCTTGACCGGCACCGAGGTCCCGGCGGTCGCCTTGTCCCCGTACGTGATCTCGACCGTGGCGGCGCCGCCGGTCACGGCATTGACTGCACCCTTGATCTTGTCGAAGAAACCCATGGCGTTCGTTCCTGTCTGGAGTGGTGAGCGCCGCGCCCGAGGTTCGGTCGCGACCGTGGCCCCGAGGTAGCACGTCCCGGGCCACGCCGATCGCCCCGTATCCTCACGCGGCGCATCGCCGCCGCCGGGTCACTCCGGACCCATCCCGACATCCCGTCGGGTCAGCCCGGCCCCACCGGCCCGGCACAGCCAGATCACGCACGAGCCGTCCGCGGGGCCGCAAGTTGTACGTATGTCATATCGGCAGTAGAATGATAGTATGAGCAAGGCGCGGATGACGGTGACGGTGGACGAGGTCCTGGTCCGGGCCGGCGAAGCGGCGGTCGCGACCGGTCGGGCCGCGTCCCTGAGCGCGTGGGTGAATGCCGCGCTCGGCGAACGCGCGGAGAAGGAGCGCCGGCTCGCGGCCATGGATGCCGCGATCGCAGACTACGAGGCGGAGTTCGGTGCGATGAGCATCGAGGAGGTCGCCCGCCAGCGCCGCACCGATCGGCTCGCCGCGCGGCGGGTCGGCCCAAAGCGCCGCGCCCCGACGCCGTCGTCGCGCCGGAGGCGGGCGGCGTGAAGCTGATCCTCGACGCCGGCGCGCTGATGGCGCTCGAGAGAAACGACCGGGCGATGTGGCTACGTTACCGGGCCGCGCGCCTCGACGGCTCGGTCGTGACCACGCACGGCGGGATCGTGGGCCAGGTCTGGCGGTCGGGCGGACCGCGCCAGGCCCGTCTCGCCAAGGCCCTGGCGGGCGTTGAGGTGCGCCCGGTCGACGACGCGCTCGGCCGCTCGGCGGGCAAGTTGCTCGCCGTGACCCGCGGCTCGGACGTGATCGATGCCGCGCTGGTCCTCCTCGCCGGGGACGACGATCAGGTCTTCACCTCCGACCCGGACGACCTCGAGCCGCTCGCCCGCGCCACCGGCCGGCACATCGACATCATCACGGTCTGATCGGTACCGAGCTCCGGTCCCGCTTCGCGGCGGAGCCGGGAGGAGGAGTGATGACTTGCCGGAAGAAACCCAGCTCGGGGCCGAGCCGGGTCAGCGGGGGGCGGCGAGGCGGGCGAAGTGGCGGAGGAAGTCGACGGGGGCGAAGCCGCCGGCGGCGGCGAGGGCGGCGACCTGGGCGTCGTCGGTGAAGTCGCGCGGCTCGAGACGGACCATGTAGGCGCGGGCGACTCGGTAGTTGTCGCTGGTGACGTCGACGGCGCGCAGCCGGCCGCGGCCGGTCGCGGGATCGAGGCAATCGGCGAGCGGGACCGGACGCGGGGCGCCGGTCTGGATCGTGATGACCGCGCCGCCGCCGCCGCCGACCAGGTGGCGCACCGCCGCGAAGCCGAGGTCGCGGGCGTACTCGGCCTCCATCGGCAGCGGCGCGGCGCAGCGCAGCTCGTAGCCGATCGTCTTGTCGACCACCGACACCTTGATGCCGCGCTTCTCGAGCCGCAGCGTGACCTCGTTGATCACCTTGCGGCCGAGATCGATCTCGGTGACGCGGATGTTGCCCTGGGCGTCGCGATCGACGTCCTGCAGCTCCTCGACCTCGGCCGGATCGAAGCGCTCGACCAGGGCCTCGCTCAAGAGGATCACGCCGTGCTTCTTGCCGAGGGTGCGGCGCTTGATGATCGCGCCCTCGACGATGTCGGCGATGTCGGCCAGGCGCACCGGGCCCGGCCCGAACTCCTCGGGGATGATCGTGCAGGTCGCGCTGACCGCCTTGCCGATGCCGAGCGTCAGGTGGCCGGTCGGCCGGCCCATGGTCACGCCCAGGTACCAGCGGCCGGTGGTGCGCGCGTCCTCCATCAGGTTGGCGACCAGCTGCACGCCGACGTGGCGCGCGGTCTCGTAGCCCAAGGTCGTCACCTGATCGGGAAGGGCGAGGTCGTTGTCGATGCTCTTGGGCACCAGCACGACCCGGATCCGGCCGTGCGACTCGCGCTCGATCGCCGCCGCGCTGCGCACCAGATCGTCGCCGCCGATGCAGACCAGGCCGTCGATCGCGAGCTTGCGCAGGGCGTCGACGGTGTGCTTGAGCCCGACCGGATCGCTGGCGACGTCGGTGCGCGAGGTGTGCAGCATGACCCCGCCGTCGACGTGGGCGCGCGAGACCTCGGCGATCGTCATCTCGTGCTGCTCGTCGGTGTAGCGCTGGGCCAGCCAGTGCAGGCCGTCGTGGAAGCCGATCGGCACCCGGCCGAGCTTGATCGCCTCGATCACCGCGGCGGCGATCACGGCGTTGGTGCCAGGCGCCGGCCCGCCGCCGACCACGATCCCGATGCGTCGCATGGCCATGGCGGCTACTCCTCGCCTCGGGCCGCGAACCGGGCCCGCAGCTCGTCGGCGGTGGTGGCGCCGGCCTCGGCCAGCTTTTCGACCCAGGCCGGGTCGGTGAAGTCCTCGGGCTCGAGCCGCAGCATGTACTCGCGCGCGACCCGGTAGCTGGCCGACGTCGGGTCGACGTTGCGGATCCGGGTCTTGCCAAGGGCGGTGCGCATGGTCGCGAAGTCGATCGGCACCATCCGACCGTCCTGGACCGTGATCATCGCGCCCGAGCCGCCGGCGGCCAGGAACTCGACCGCGTGGTAGCCGAGGTCGCGACAGTAGGCGGCGTCGAACGCGATCGGATCGGCGCAGCGCAGCTCGTAGCCGATGTTCTTGTTGGTGATGGTGAGCTTGATGCCGCGGCGCAGGAGCCGACCCTGCAGCTCGACCTTGACCTTGCGGGCGAGGTCGACCTCGGCCATGCGGATGTGGCCGTGGTCGTCGCGCTCGACGTCCTGCAACTCGGCCAGCTCGGCGGGATCGAGCTTGCCGATCAGGCCCTCGGCCAGGACCGCGACGCCGTGGTGGTGGCCGGCGGCGCGCCGCTTGATGATCGAGCCCTCGATGATGTCGACGATCGCGCCGAACGGCACCACCGGGCTGGCGAACTCCTCGGCGATGAGGGTCAGCGTGGCGCCGGCGGCCTTGCCGATGCCGAGCGCGAGGTGGCCGGCCTGGCGGCCCATGGCGACGACGATGTACCAGCGCCGGGTCGAGCGGGCGTCCTCGGCCAGGCCGCGCACGACCTCGGCGCCGACGTGGCGCGCGGTCTGGAAGCCGAAGGTCGGCACATGGTCGGGCAGCGGCAGATCGTTGTCGATCGTCTTGGGCACGTGCGCGGTGTGGATGCGGCCGTCGCTGCCGCGGGCGACGTGGCTCGACGACAGCGCGGTGTCGTCGCCGCCGATCGTGATGAGGTGGGTCACGCCGAGCCCGGTCAGGGTGGCGATCACGGTCGCCAGCGCCTGCGGGTCCTTGGTCGGATTGTCGCGGGCGGTGCCGAGGATCGAGCCGCCGGTGAGATGGACCCGGGAGACGTCGTCGATGCCGAGGTCGCGGGCGTGGCCCGTGTCGCCGCGCATCAGCCAGCGGAAGCCCTCCTGCAGGCCGAGGACCCGCAACCCGCGGTTGCGAGCGGCGATGGTCGCGGCCGAGATGACCGAGTTGATCCCGGGCGCGGGACCGCCGCCGACGAGGACTCCGAGCGTGCCGTGCGCAGTCATGGGGTACAGCTCCACGCCGGGCTATAGCACCGGCCGGGGCGGGGCGGGGCAGCGGGCGCGGTCTTGCTAGGGGCGGGGCCGCGGCCTGCTACCATCGCGCCGACGATGGACGCGCTCACCGAGCTGACCCACCTGCTGCGCCCGGCCGGCGGCGGGCTGTACCTGGTGTCGACCGGCAAGGCGGCCCAGCAGGCGATGCAGCGTCGGCTGTACGGGGCCGACAGCGACGACGACGTCTTCCGCCGCTGGCGCGCGACCCTGGCCCGGCTGCCGACCGCGCGGGCGTTCGTGCTCGCGGTCCCGTCCGACGTCGGTGCTGGCTTCGCGCGCGGCGCCAACCTCGGGCCGCAGGCGATGCGGACCGCGCTGCTCGAGGACGATCCGACCTGGCCGGCGCGGGCCGAGGCCGCCGGGCTCGTCGACGTCGGCGACGTGTTCTGCGTGCCGCAGTTGCTCCACGACGACATGCTGAGCGCGGGCCAGCTGGCGGCGGCGCGGCGCGCGCTCTATCCCGCGCTGACGCCGGAGGAGGCAAGGGCGCTGCCGGTGTCGCCGCTGTCGATCGCTGAGCGCGCGCTCGACCTGATCTTCGGCATGAATCCGGCGCTGGCGCCGATCGTCCTCGGCGGCGATCACTCGACGGCGTGGCCGGTGGCGGCCGCCCTGGCCCGGGTCCGGCGCGATCGCTGGGGCATCGTCCAGCCCGACGCCCACACCGATCTGCTCGAGGAGCGGCTGGGCGTGACGTACTGCTTCGCGACCTGGTCGTTCCACGCCAACGCGCTGCTCGGCGGCGGCGGCCGGCTGGTGCAGGTCGGGACCCGGGCCTCGGGCAAGGACCGCGCCCACTGGGAGCGGACGACCGGCGTCCGCCAGTTCTGGGCCGCCGAGTGCCGGGCCCACCCGGCCGAGACCCTCGACGCGATCGTCGCCCACCTGCGCGCGGTCGGCGTGACCGGCGTGTACTTCTCCAACGATATCGACGGCACCGACGAGGCCTGGGCTGACGCCACCGGCACGCCCGAGCCCGACGGCCTCGACCCCGACTGGGTGGTCGAGCTGATCCGCCGCCTCGGCCGCGAGGTCGGGATGATCGGCGGCGATCTGATGGAGCTGGCGCCGCTGCTGGCCCGCCGGCCGGACTCGACCACGCGGACGGTCGCGCTCGCGGTCCGCTACCTGCGCGAGACGATCGCCGCGGTGCTCGGCGCGCCGGTCTGACTCGGTCCAGGTCCTCGACCGACGTGTCCGCCTACCGGACGCAGGCGTTGTAGTAGTGGATCTCGGGCGTGTAGGCGTGGCCGCGGGCGTCGCCACAGACGTGGGTGTGGTAGCGGCCGGCGAAGAACACGGTGCCGTCGCCGGCCTTGACGTCGCCGACGTGGCCGCCCTGGGCGTCGAGCGTGCCGGCCGGGGCGGTGCCGTCGAGCTCGGTGCAGCCGAGGATCACGGTGCCGTCGCACAGGATCCCGTACAGCTCGATCGTGGCGGCGCCGGGCACGGTGGTGGTGATGAGCCCAGCCGCACGCAGGACCTCGAGCGGGCCGGGCGTCGGGCTGTGGTAGTGGTACGCGCCGCGCTGCTCGGGATGGGCCTCGTAGCGATCGAAGGTGAAGCGCTCGCTGGCGATGTTGTCGCCGGGCGCGGCGGTGCCGGTGAAGATCGCGACCGAGTCGATGGCGACGCCGACCGGGCCGAGCGCGTACTCCTCCTGGCTGGTCCCGGCCTGACCGTCGACGGTGGCGGCGGTGATGGTCGCGCCCGAGCGGGTCGGCGCGCTCGGAATCTTGAGCGCGATGACCTGAGCCGACAGCGTGTTGGGGTTCTTGTGGTACGAGCCGCCGCGGGTGTCGAACGCGACGTAGTTGGGGCTCGCCGGGTCGTAGTAGGCCGACAGGTGCGGCGGCAGGTCCTCGGTCGCGATCGTGACGCCGGTGGCGGTGGTCGTGATCGTCACGCACTTGAAGTAGCGCTTGTAGAACTCGGGCGCGTCGGCGGCGATGCTGGTGCTGCAGGTGTCGAGGGTGCGCGCGCCGCTGGGTGCGTCGACGCCGGTGGCGGCGTCGATCGTGCCGTCGCCGCCGTCGGTGGTGGCCGTGTCGTCTCCGCCACAGGCGGCGAGGGCGAGGGCGGCCAGGGACACGGACAGGAGCCGAGGAGAGGTGGGCATCATACGCATGAACAGCACGAAGCATACCAGCGACGCCCCGCGGGCCTGCGCGTGGATCGCGCGGTGCGCGTGCGGTTCGCGCACCGTGGCTGCGGATTCCGCAGCGCGCGACAGGGTTGGCCTCCGCCCGGATCCTCCGGTCAGGGATTCCGGCGCAGGCGGAGCTGGGGCAGCCCGTCCTCGACCTTGCGGGTACCATCGAGCACGAAGCCGTTGCCCTGGTAGAACTGCAGCGCGCGGGTGTTGCCCTCGAGCACCCACAAGGTCACTCGGCGCAGGCCGCGGGCCGCGAGCGTGGCGATCGCCTCGGCGAACAGCGCGCTGCCGACGCCGCGACTCCACACCTCGGGCGCGACGTACAGCGCCCAGAGCTCGCCCCAGCCTGGCAGCTCCCGACTCGCGCCGATCGAGGCGAAGCCGACGATGCCATCGTCGCCGTCAAAGACGGTGGTGCGGACGCCCGAGCGCTCGGCGAGGTTGCGCCGCCAGGCCGCGGTCCGCGCCGGCACCGTGAACGTGGCCAGCCGGCCGACCGGGATCAGCGCCTGGTACGCCGCCTGCCAGCTCGCGACGTGGACGCGCGCGATCGCCAGCGCGTCGCCGGGCAGGGCCTCGCGCACCATCACGCGGGCGCGCGTCGGGATCAGCTGCGGATCCATGGAGACAGCATAGCGCGGACTCGGTCGGACCAGCGTGCTGTGCGCGTCTTGCGCAGCCGCGTGAGCTGCGGGTGAGGGCTCGACGTCGGCGGACGTCAACGCCACCAACGGCTTCTGCACCCAGTACTGCGGCTGGCACACCCACGCCACCATCGGCGGCTCGGACATCAAGTACTCGTTCGTCGGCAACCCCGACCGCTGCCCGAGCGCCTGCGCCGATCAGACCACCGGCCCCAACGGCAACGCCGGCGCCGACGGCATGGCGTCGATCATCGCGCACGAGGCCGAGGAGGCGGTGACCGATCCCGACCTCAACGCCTGGTACGACAACCGCGGCGCGGAGAACGCCGACAAGTGCGCGTGGACCTTCGGCACGACGTCGACCGCGACCAATGGCTCGCTCTACAACATGACCCTCGGCGTCCGCCGGTACCTCATCCAGCAGACCTGGAACGCCGGCGCGACCCAGGCCTGTCACAAGTCGTACCCGTGGTCGTGCGCGCTCGCCGGCCGGTGTGACGGTCGGCGCCGCGCGTGTGCGCCGCGGCCGGATTCGCTTGGGTGGGCGTCGGCTTCGGCATAGGCTGCCCGGCGATGAAGCGTCCGGCAGTGACTGGTCTCCTGATCGCGCTCGCGCTGGCGCTGGCGGGCTGCGGCCCGTCGGGCTCGTGCCCCGGTGGCGACGGCGACGGCGGGCCGCCCGACCACTGCGCCGCCGGGCAGGGCGTCTGCGTCGGCACCGTCCACTACCAGTGTGCCGCCGACGGCCACACGCTGACCGATGAGGCAGGTTGCCCGGTGGCCTGCGATCCGGGGCTGGGCTGCGTGACCTGCGTGCCCGGCGAGCGCCGGTGCGACGGCTCGGTGTCGATGGTGTGCGACGCCACCGGCTCGGGCTGGGGCTTCGGTCGCGACTGCGCCGACTGGAACTCGACCTGCGGCGCCGACGGCTACTGCGGCGATGTCTGCGCCGAGGCCGAGCGGACGCGGTCGAACGTCGGCTGCGAGTACTGGCCTGTGCCCCTGGCCAACACCACCGAGCTGTCGGCGACCACGTTCGACTTCCGGGTCGTGGTCGCCAACCCGTCGCCGCTCGACGCCCACATCCGCATCACCCGCGGCGCGGCGATGGTGGCGCAGGCGACCGTCGCGCCCGGCGGTCTCGAGGCCATCGCGCTGCCGTGGGTCGAGGGCCAGTCGTTCGCGATCGGCCAGGGCAGCTGGCAAAGCCTGCTGGTCGCCGACGGCGCGTACCACCTCGTGTCGGACACGCCGGTCATCGCGACCCAGTTCAACCCGTTCGAGTACGAGGTCAACGGCACGTTCAGCTACACCAACGACGCGTCGCTGCTGCTGCCGGCCCACACCCTGACCGGTCGCTACATCGGCCTGAGCTGGACGCCGCTGTCGCGCCGCACCGGGTCGACGGGCCCGTTCGGCAACGACTTCTCGAGCATCCGCTACCCCGGCTACCTCGCGGTGGTCGGGCTGGCGCCGACGCCGACCGAGATCAACGTCATCGCCGGCGGCGAGATCCAGGCCGACGTCGCGGGCCGCATCGTCCACACCGCGCGCGGCGGCACGATGACGTTCACGATCCACCGCGGCGAGGTCGCCCACATCACCGCCGCGCCGCCGCCCGAGTGCGTCGACGGCCGGCCCGACTTCCACCACGTCGCCGACTGCCAGAACATGCCGCCGTTCGGCGAGACCTGCGACATCTTCGACACCTGCAACGAGTACGACCACGACCTCACCGGCACCCGGATCTCGGCCAGCGACCCGATCGAGGTCTTCGGCGGCCACACCTGCGCGTACGTCCCGTTCTACGCCCAGGCCTGCGATCACATGGAGGAGCAGCTGCCGCCGATCGAGACCTGGGGCCAGGACTACGTCGGCGCGCCGATGGGCGACGGCGGCATCGGCGGCCTCAACATCGTGCGGGTGGTCGCGGCCTTCGACGACACCGCGGTCACCGTCGACCCGGCCCAGGGCGGCATCGCCGGCGGGCCGCTGCAGGCCGGCGAGTTCCTCGAGTTCCAGGCGGCCACGCCGTTCCACGTCCAGGCCAACCACGCGGTGATGGTGGCGCAGTACCTGGTCGGTCAGTACACCAGCACGCCGCCGGCCGCGCGCGGCGATCCGGCGATGGCCGTGCTGGCGCCGGCCGAGCAGTACCGCAGCGACTACACGTTCATCCTGCCGACCTCGTACAACCCCGGCACCAACGGCCAGAACTACCTGCTGGTGATCCGTCCGCCGGGGCTGGCGATCACGCTCGACGGCGCACCGGTGGCGGCCAGCTTCCAGGCCATCGCCGGCCGCGAGATCGGCGCGGTGCCGCTCGCCGGCGGGACCCACCACATCGCGGCGGCCGAGCCGTTCGGCGTGATCGTCTTCGGCCTCGGCAGCTTCACGTCGTACGCGACGATGGCCGGGCTCGACCTCGAGCCGATCACGATCATCCCCTGATAGGTACGGTCAGGGCCGCCCGTGGAAGTGGAGGACGACGTCGTGGGCGTCGCGCTCGCGATGGCCAGCGGGCACGAACAGGTGGGCGTGGTCGTCGGGCCACGGTCGGCCGGGCGCGGGGAACGGAGCGGTCGGCATCGACAGCACCGCGCTCGCGCCGATCACGACCCCGCCGGCGCCGGTGACCGGCGCGAAGCCAGCTTCGCCACGCGTACCGGTAGTACCGGACCGCCATCCGGTTGTCGAGCCATCGATCTCGACCGGCGCGGGCTCGACGCCGGCGCGGTCGGCTGGGTAACCTCGACCGATGCGCATTCAGCTCCTGGCCACCTCGCTCGCCGCCCTCGCCCTCGTCTCCGCCTGTGGCGATGACGGCGGGTCGATCCCGATCGACGCTCACTCGGTCGACGCCGACCCCAACGCGGTCAACGGCTGCACCCCCGCGACCGCGCTCGACCAGACCGCCGCCGGTGCGGCGCGCGCGATCGCGACGGTCGGGTTCTCGTACTCGCCGAACTGCCTGCGCATCAAGACCGGGCAGAGCGTCACCTGGAACTCCGACTTCCAGACCCATCCGCTGCAGGGCGGCCGGGTCGGCGTCCCCGACGGCACCAGCCCGATCGGCAGCGTCAGCGCCGGCGTGACCAAGACGATCGCGTTCCCGACCGCCGGTAACTACGGCTACTTCTGCATCGTGCACACGACGCTGATGATGGGCGCGATCTACGTCGAGAACTGATCGCGACAGGCCGGGTCAGGGCAGGGCGAGCTCGACGGCCAGCGCGAGCTGATCGCGGCTCTGGCCGTGGCGGCCGAGGTTGGCGGGCGCCGCGCCGCCCGGAAACGGGTTGTCGAACGCGAGGCCAGGGCCGGCCACCGTGATCACGCGATCGAGGCGGCGGGCGTAGCCGAGCGTGATCGTCGCGCTGCCGGCCGAGACCTCGAGGCCGAGCCCGAGCGTGTGGCCGCCCGGATCGACGGTGAGCGTGGTGCCGGCGGGGTCGGCGTCGACGGCGCTGTAGCCATAGCCGGCGGTGAGCCACAACCAGCCAGGCACGGCCTCGACGTCGACCGCGCCGCGCGCGGCCAACCGCGGGCCGAGGTGGAAGCGGGTGGCCAGATGATCGAGGGTCGCCTCGACCCCGGTCTCGTCGACGAAGCGGACCCCGGTCAGCAGCCAGGTCGGGGTCGCGGCGGCGGTCGGGTACAGCCAGCCCGAGACCTCGGCCTCGACGGCGTAGCGGGCGCCGAGCCAGCGCGCGCCAGCGTGGAGCGCGAGCGGCGAGCCGAACCGGGCCTGGGTCCGCGGCGCCGGGGCGACCACGCTGAACGGGCCTGCGCCGGTCACCGTCGCCGTCCCCGTGACCCGGACGTCGTCGGCCCACGACGCGCCGACCGCGACCTCGAGCGGGACCGAGGCCGGTGCGATCAGCGCGCCGACCGCACCGCCGGGGATGAGCCCGTCCCCGCCGGTGATCGCCACGGTGACGTCGCGGGCCGGATCGCCGAGCCGATCGCGGCCGTCGAACCCGGCCCACAGCCGGCGGGTCTCGCGCAGGTCGACCTGGGCCAGGGTCACGCTGGCGCCGATCGCCAGCCAGTCGGTCGCGCGCCACGACGCGGCGAGGGCGAGCGCGCGCCGCGACCACCGGGCCTCGGTGCCGGCGTAGCGGTGCGGGTAGAGCGCGGCGATCGCGGGATCGTCGTCGGGCCCGGGCGCCGGCAACCGGCGATCCATGGTCTCGGTGACCGCGAAGCCAGCGCCGATCACCAGCGGCCCGACGGTGCCGGCGCCGATCACGCTGGGCGCGAACGAGCTGGGGCCGCGGTCGCCGACCACGGGGTGGACGAGGTCGGCGTAGCGGACGTCGTCCTCCATGACCACGCCGCCGAGCTGGGCTCGGAGCTGCGCGCGCCGGCCGAGGCCCGCCGGGCACGCGAACAGGGCGCCGAGGCCGTCGTCGGACACCAGCGCGGCGCCGGCGTGGCCGAGCATCCGCGCCGACGGCGGATCGTCCTCGGGGCCGGCGTGGGCCACCGCCACGGGCGCGCCGCCCGCGACCAGCGCCGCCAGCGTCACCAGCGCGCGGGCCCGCTGGCCGATTGCTCTTGCGCGCGGCACCGGGGGACGATAGCTGAGTTCTCGTTCAGCAGCCGCAGCAGCGCGCGCGGGCCTGCGCACACGAGGCGTGGCCGGCGGTGCAGCGACCGGCGGCCCAGGCGTCGCCGACCAGCGCGTCGGCCAGGCGACAGATCTCGTCGGCGGCGTCGCAGATCGAGTCGGACAGGCCGCAGACGTCCTGGCACACCGGCCGCGGCGAGCGGGTGCAGGTCGGGTCGACCGCCATCGGCTCGGGCCCGCCGTCGCCGCCCGGCACCAGCGCGGGGTCGAAGCCGAGGGTGGTGGCCCGCGCCGCGATCTCGCGATCGAGCGTCTCGATCCGCGCCCGCACCGCGTCGGGCGATGGCCCCGGATCGATCGACGGCGGCGGCTCGGGCATGGTCTGCGGTCGCACCGACTTCGCCGGCCGCGCCCCGTAAGGACTGCCACCGCAGCCGACGATCATCGTCGGGCCGGCCGCGATCGCGACCGCCAGCCCCGCGACCAGCCTCGCGCCCTGTGCGGCTCTCATGGCGTCCCCAGCGTCGGCCGCTGGCACGCGCAGCAGCGGTCCTCGGCCTGGTGACACGACGCCTTGGCGCTGTCGCACTTGCCCTTCGCCCAGGCGTCGCCATCGAGCTCGTCGGCGAGCTGGCAGATGGCGAGGGCGTTGTCGCAGATCGCATCACCGAGCTCGCAGACGTCGCCGCAGGTCCCGGCGGTCGGCGCCGGCGCCTCGCAGGCGTTCGCGGCCGCGATCGCGGGCACGTCGCTCATCGCCGCGACCTGGTCGGGGTCGGGCTCGCCGTCGAGGTGAGCGTCGAGCCGGAGCTGGCGGATCTGGTTCCAGCGCGCGGTGATCTGCTGGCGCGGGTCGTCGCCGCCCGGCGGTGGCGCCGACGGCAGGCGCTTCGGCGAGCCCATGCTGCACGCCGCGAGCGCGGCGCCGAGCCCGACCGCCAGCGCCGCCCACCTCCGCGCCGGCATCACCGGTCCTCCATCAGCGCGGCCTGCAGCCCGCTGTTGATCTGGATCGAGCGATCGAGCGCGACGATCGCCTGCTGGCGCAGCGTGATCGCCCGCGGGTGATCGGCGGGCGCGCCGCTGGCGTCGAGCGCGGTGGCCTGAGCCTGCAGCACCTCGCCCTTGACCGTGAACAGGTTGGCGAGGAAGAACGAGTCGCGGGTGGCGGTGGCCAGGCCCTCGTCGACGACGGTCATGGCCGCCTCGACCTGACCCTGGCCGAGCAGGAGCTTGGCCAGCAGCGCGCGGGCGTCGAGCCGGACGTCCTCGGCCTCGGGCGCGCCGGGCGGGAACCGGATGCTGAGGATCGCGCGGACCGCGGCGGTGGCGTCGTCGAGCTTGCCATCGCTCATGTAGACCCGCGCCTTGTGATGAAAATTCTTCGCCTGCGACAGGGCGATCATCAAAGGTTCGTCGATCGCCTGATCGCGGTCGCGCTCCTCGGGCGCGGTGATCTTGGTCACGGCGCGCCCGGGGCGGCCGTCGTCGCTGCGGGAGCAGGCGACCACGGCGCCGATGACGAGGCCGGCGATGACCAGGCCGGCGGCGGCGGCGTGACGGAGCCAGCCAGCGCGACTCACGGCGTGGCTCCCCGGTGGGTGGCGCGCGGCGCGGACAGGGTGCGCTCGCGGAAGCCGTCGAGGCGATCGGCGTAGATGACGTCGAGGCGGGCGGCGGCGTCGCCGGCGTGATCGCGGCCGATGACGCCGATCAGCGGATCGGCCGGGCGCGAGCGCTGCTGGGCGGGCAGGGCCGCGGTCGCCGGGCTGGCGCTCGGCGGCGTCGCGCGCGGCGGGCGCATGACCAGCAGCGCGATCGCCGCGGCCGCCACCAGCGACGCCGTCCCCGCCACCATCCACGGCAGGCGTCGGGTCCGCGGGCTGCGCTGGATCGAGATGACCGGCACCGTCGGCACCGTCGAGCGGGACCCCGCGCCCGGCCGGGTCCCGGCCCGGCGATCGATCGCGGTGGCCAGCGCCGACTCGATGAGCGAGCCCTTGCGCGCGGCGGTCAGCTCGATCGGGTTGGCGGCGGCGCGGATCGCGGTGGCGACCTCGAGCAGCGCACGGTCGTCGGCCGGGACCGCGGCCGGGGCCCGACCGGCCAGCACCTTGTCGACCAGGTCGCCGAAGCCGCGGGCGCGCGCGCGCTCGGCGGGATCGGCCGCGACGTCGGGCGCGGGCACCGGGCCGGACAGCAGCTCGCCGTCGTCGGGATCGTCAGGATCGGGGGCGTCGGGGTCGTGGGCCATGGGGTGCCGGTGTCAGGGTGAGCGCCAGGGGGTTTGGTGAGAGCATCACGCCGGAGGGCGATCGCCGAACTTCTTGCGGAACGACCGGACCGCGCGGTGGAGCACGACGTCGAAGGTGCCGACCGTGACCTCGAGCCGGCGCGCGCAGTCCTCGCGCGACAGCTCCTGGATCAGGCGCAGCTCGATGGCGATCCGGTAGCGCTCGGGCAGCGTGACCAGCACCTCGTCGATCTGGGCCCGGTGCAGGGCCCGCTCCTGGTCGGCCATGAGCAGCGCGTCGGCGGCGGTGGTCGGATCGCTCTCGTCGGCCAGCTCCTGGGCGATGGCGTCGGCCAGGCGGCGCGAGCGCTTGGCCGCGCGGTGGACGTCGAAGACCTTGTTGATCGCGATCTGCCGCAGCCACGGGTAGATGGTCTTGCCCTGCCAGGTGAAGCGGTCGATCTTCTCGACCGCGGTGGCCAGGGTGTCGCGCAGGACGTCCTCGGCCGAGGCGGCGTCGCCGAGCCGCGGCAGGATCACCGCGGCGTACAGCGGCTGGGCGTAGCGTTCGAGGATGGGGCGCATGGCGTCGAGTCGTCCGCGCTGGGCCTCCTCGATCATGCGTCGCTCGTCATCGAGCTCG
>JAYVSF010000286.1:0-4543 GCA_043775605.1 Myxococcales bacterium | reverse complement strand
CGCGTGCTCGGCCGCGTTGGCGGCGGGCGCGGGCAGCGCCGGGGCGTTGTCGTGGTGCGCGGCCGCCGCGTCGCTGGCCGCGAGCGCTGCCGCGACCGGGCCGCTCGCGTGATCACCGGTGGCGGCGGCCGCATCGTGCGCCGACCGCATCGCGTGGGCGGCGTGGGCCCACGCGTTGGTCATCGACTTCTTGCCCGGCGCTGCCGCCGGCTTCGGCGCCTTCTTCTTGCCGGTCGCCGGCTGGTTCGCGCGCGCGACCTCGCCGTGGAACTTCGACTTCTTGCCGACCGCAGCCGGGGGCGGCGGCGGCGCGGCCTCCTCGGTGGTGGCGGCCTCGACTTCGAACTGCGCCTCTTCCGATTCGAAAGCGCTCACGATCGCACTCCTGCGCTGACGTGCGGGCGCCCCTCGACGTACCGGGGAGGAAGCGCAGTGCCCATGGGTCTGGTCGCGGTACGCACGTTCAGTCGTAATACGAGAGATCCGACCCAGGATCTCCCCCTATTGTTTGGTCCAACCAGTGCTCTAAACCCTCGGCCGGGCTTGGACGATGATGTATCGCGGCTTACCTTTCACGGCGGTTTGTTACGGGCGCCTCCACGATCACGAGCCCGTGGCCGGGTTCACGGTCCTGACGTACCTTCCCGTCATGCCGCCGACGCGTCGTCGCGGGCTCGAGGATCGGCTGGCCGACCTCGCGGCCATGGAGCACGGCGGGCCGGCCGATCTCGCGATCCTGCGCGAGGTGATCCGCGGCAAGAGCGGGTTCGCGATCGCCAGCGCCGCGCGCGTGATCGCGGCCCGCGGCCTCGTCGACCTGGCCGACGACCTCGCCGCGGCGTTCCCGCGGTTGTGCGAGCGCGCGGTCGAGCGCGACCCGCAGTGCCGCGGCAAGACGGCGATCGCCCGCGCGCTGCACGCCCTCGACCGCTGGTACGAGGAGGTCTTCGTCGTGGGTGTGACCATGGTCCAGCCCGAGCCGGCGTGGGGCAAGCCCGAGGACAGCGCGGCCGCGCTGCGCGGCGTGTGCGGGCTGGCGTTCGCCCAGGTCGGCCGCCCTGACGCGCTCGACGTGCTCGCCGATCTGCTGGCCGACCCCCACCGGGTCGCGCGGTTCGCGGCGGCGCAAGCCCTGGGCGACGCCGGTCGGCCTGACGCCACCGCCCTGCTCCGCTACAAGCTGCGGATCGGCGACGACGAGCCCGAGGTGCTGACCGCCTGTGTCGCGTCGCTGCTGGTGCTGGCGCCGCGCGGCGCGCTGCCGCTGGTGCTGAGCCTGCTGGTCGGCGACGACGATCGCTCGATCGCCGCCGCCCTCGGCCTCGGCGAGCGCCGCATCACCGCCGCCGCGCCCGCGCTGATCGAGTGGTGCGGGCACAGCTCGCCCGCGACCCGCGCCCGGGTCGGCTACCTGACCCTCGCGCTGCTCCGCGCCGACGACGCCACCGCCTATCTCCTGACCCGCGTCACGGATGGCACCCGCGCCGACGCGATCGCCGCCGGCCAGGCCCTCGCGACCTTCCGCGACGATCCCGCGCTCGCCGCCCAGCTCCGCGCCGCCGCCGCCGCCCACCCCGATCGCGCCGTCGCCGCCGAGCTCGCCAAGGCCCTCGGGCCGTAGCACCTGGTCACTCGATCACCGCAAGCCGATACCCGACGTGTGGGCCTCTATCTCGCTGCGCGTGGACTCGCTGCGCTGATTCCACCAGGCACCTGATCCGATCGATCGACGGCTGCGACGGGCGCGACCCTGGCGGTGGTCGCAACGCCGCGTCAGGTCGCCGGTCCGCCACTCGTCGGCAGCGACCAGCCGGCGCGGCGCGCGGAGGATCATGGTGTAGTGCGCGCACGCCCCGTCCTCCCGCCCGCCGATCGGAAGTCGCCATGTACCTCACCCGTCACACCGCCGCGCAGGTCGGGACCACCCTCGTGGTCCTGGCCGCCACCGCTTGCTCCGCCAAGGGCAAGCCCGCGACCGCCACCCCGCTCGCCACCGATCCCGGGAGCTCCGCGCCCGCGCCCGATCCGGGCGCGCCACCGGCGCCCGGCAGCACGACCACGCTCGCCGCGATCGGCCTCGATCCGACGGCGCTCGATCGCACGGTCGATCCCTGCGCCGACTTCTATCAGTTCGCGTGTGGCGGCTGGATCGCTCACACCGAGATCCCGGCCGACAAGCCGCTCGCGATGCGCAGCTTCGTCGACATCCAGGATCGCAACGAGGAGTTCCTCCACGACGTCCTCGACCGCGCCCGCACGGCCCCGGGGCCGGATCCGACCTTGATCGCGCTCGGCGCGTACTACGGCGCGTGCATGGACGAAGCCGCGATCGAGCGGGCCGACCTGGCGCCGCTCGCGCGCCTGACCGGGCTCATCGCGGCCGTCAAGGACGCCGACTCGCTCGCGACCGCCACCGCGGCGCTGCACGAGGTCGACGTCGATGCCCTGTTCACGTTCGGCCACACCTCGGATGCTCGCGACGCGCGCCAGGTGATCGGCGGCCTCGATCAGGGCGGTCTCGGCCTGCCCGATCGCGACTACTACCTCGAGACCGACGGCAAGAGCGTGGCGCTGCGGGCCCAGTACACGGCCTACCTCGAGCGCATGCTGACGCTCGGGGGACTGGCCCCGGCCGCGGCCACCAAGGGCGCAGCCGACGTGGTCGGCCTCGAGACCGCGATCGCCACGATCTCGCTCGACAAGGTCGCGCGCCGCGATCCGGTCGCGACCTACAACCGCCTCGACCGAGCGGGCGTGAAGACGACGGCGCCGCACTTCGCCTGGGATCGCTACTTCGCGACCGAGGGTGGCAAGGACCTGTCGGCGATCACGGTGGCGTCGCCCGCCTTCCTCGCGGGCCTCGATCGGCTGGTGGTCACGACCAAGCCCGCCGTGTGGCGAACCTACCTGACCGCCCACCTGCTGGCGGGGACCGCCACCGTGCTGGCCAAGCGCTTCGACGACGCCGAGTTCGGGTTGCGCGCGGCGCTCACCGGCCAGACCGAGCAGGAGCCGCGCTGGAAGCGGTGCGTGGGCGCGACCGACCAGGCGCTCGGTGATCTGCTCGGCCAGGTGTTCGTGCGCGAGCGCTTCGGCGGCGCCGCCAAGGACGGCGCCGAGGCCCAGGTCACCGCGATCGTCGCCGCCATGACCGACAACCTGGCCGCGCTGCCGTGGATGGATCCGGCCACCAAGGTCGCCGCCCGCGCCAAGCTGACCGCGATGGCGTACCAGATCGGCTATCCGGCGCATTGGCGCGCCGCCGGGTTCGCGCCGGCGCCCGACGCCTACGCCAGCAACGCGTTGCGCGCGCGCGCCGCCGAGCGCGCCCGCCTGCTGGCCAAGATCGGCAAGCCCGTCGACAAGGACGACTGGCAGATGTCGGCGTCGACCGTCGACGCCTACTACGATCCGCGGTTCAACGGCATGGTCTTCCCGGCCGGCCTCCTGCAGCGACCCATGTTCGATCCGGCCGCGAGCGTCCCGGTCAACCTCGGCGGCATGGGCATCGTCGTCGGTCACGAACTGACCCACGGCTTCGACGATCAAGGCGCCCAGTACGACGGCGACGGCAACCTCAAGAACTGGTGGGCGCCCGCGACCCAGCAGCAGTTCAAGGACCGCACCGGGTGCGTGGCCAAGCAGTACGACGGCTACGAGTCGCTCCCGGGGGTGAAGCTCAACGGCGCCAACACGCTGGGCGAGAACATCGCGGACATCGGCGGCGTCAAGCTGGCGCTGCGGGCGTACCGCAGCCTGCGCACGGGCCCGCTGCAGATCGCCGACGGCTACACCGAGGATCAGCAGTTCTTCCTCGGGTTCGCCCAGGCCTGGTGCGCCAAGATGCGGCCCGAGTTCGCCGCGATGCTGGTCACGGTCGACGTCCACTCACCGCCGCGGTGGCGGGTCGACGGCGCGCTGCAGGCCACCCCCGAGTTCGGCCCGGCGTTCGGGTGCAAGCCCGGCGCCGCGATGGTGCCGGCGACGATGTGCCAGGTCTGGTAGCGCCGGGCCCGCACACCCGGAGTCAGCGTCGATCGCTCGCTTCGCTAGCCCTCGCTAGCCCTTCTTCTTCTTGCCCGGCAGGATGCCCATCAACTTGCAGATGATGCCGAGCATGATCTCGTCGGCGCCGCCGCCGATCGAGAGCAGCCGCATGTCGCGGAACGCGCGCGACGCGACGTTGTCCCACATGAAGCCCATGCCGCCCCAGTACTGCAGGCAGGCGTCGGCCACCTCGCGGCTGAGGCGGCCGGCCTTGAGCTTGGCCATCGACGCCAGCATCGTGACGTCGGTGCCGCCGACGTAGTCCTCGACGGCGCGATAGACCAGCGAGCGTAGCAGCTCGACCTCGGTCCGCAGCTCGGCCATCTTGAAGTGGATGACCTGGTTGTCGATGAGCGGCTGGCCGAACGTCGACCGCTCCTTGCAGTAGGCGATGGTCGCGTCGATCAGGTGGTCCATGCCCTTGAGCGAGCTGACCGCGCCGAACAGCCGCTCCTCCTGGAACTGGACCATCTGCATCATGAAGCCCATGCCCTCG
>JAYVSF010000285.1:0-6121 GCA_043775605.1 Myxococcales bacterium | reverse complement strand
CGAGGTCGTCGCCGCGGCCCAGCGCGAGCTCGGCCAGCCGGTGGTGGCCCTCGGCCGACTCCGGCACCGCCGCCACCAGCCGGTCCAGCGCCGCCTCGGCCCGCGCCGGCGCCTGGGCCTGGGTGTGGGTCGACGCCAGCCCGAGGTAAGCGTCGGCCAGCGATGGATCGAGCGCGATCGCCCGCTCGAACGCCGCGATCGCCTGCCGGAGCTCGCTCGCGCCGCGATCGATGCGCCCCGCCGCCAGCCAGACCTCGGGCGAGCGCGGCCAGCGCCGGGTCGCGGCCGTGATGGCCTTGGCCGCCAGCACCCGCGCGCCGAGGCTGTACATGGCCTCGGCCCGGGCCACCGCGATCCCGGCCTCGGCCGGCGCCAGCGCGGCCGCCTCCTCGAACGCCGCCAGCGCCGACGCGGCGTCGCCCTCGTACAGCGCGGTGCGGCCGCGCAGGTAGGCGGCGTAGGCCTCGGCCGTCAGCGGCGGCAGCGCGCGCGGGTAGGCCGGCGGCGCCGGATGACAGCCGACGACGGCGATCACCGCGATCGCCAGCGCCGCGAGCCCTCTCACAGCGGGATGTTGCCGTGCTTGCGCGGCGGGTTGGTCTGCCGCTTGTTGGCGAGCAGCTTGAGCCCGCGGATCAGCGTGGCCCGGGTCTCGCGCGGCCGGATGATCTCGTCGATGTAGCCGAGCGACGCCGCCTTGTACGGGTTGGCGAAGTTGTCCTTGTACTCCTCGACGAACCGGGCCCGGGCGGCCGCCCGCTCGCCGTCGTCGGCGATCTTGTCGAGCTGGCCGCGGTAGATGATGTTGACCGCGCCGTCGGGGCCCATCACCGCGATCTCGGCGGCCGGGTAGGCGACGTTGAGGTCGGCGCGGATGTGCTTCGACGCCATCACGTCGTACGCGCCGCCGTAGGCCTTGCGGGTGATCACGGTGAGCTTGGGCACCGTGGCCTCGACGAACGCGTACAGCAGCTTGGCGCCGTGCTTGATGATGCCGCCGTACTCTTGGGTGGTGCCGGGCAGGAAGCCAGGCACGTCGACGAACGTGACCAGCGGGATGTTGAAGCAGTCGCAGAACCGGACGAAGCGCGCGGCCTTGATCGACGCGTCGATGTCGAGGCAGCCGGCCAGGTGCTTGGGCTGGTTCGCGACCACGCCGACCGGGCGGCCGCCGAGCCGGGCCAGGCCGCAGATGATGTTCTTGGCGTGATCGGCGTGGACCTCGGTGAAGTGGTGATCGTCGACGATGCCGAGCACCAGTTGCTTCATGTCGTACGGCTTGTTGGCGTCCTGCGGGATCAGCCCGTCGAGCGCGGGGTCGGCGCGATCGGCGGGATCGGTGGCGGCGGCGACCGGCGGGTCCTCGGTGTTGTTGGCCGGCAGGTACGACAGCAGCTCGCGGATCCGGGCCAGGCAGGCCAGCTCGTCGGGCTCGGCGAAGTGAGCGACGCCCGAGCGCGCGGCGTGGGTCTTGGCGCCGCCGAGCTGCTCCTTGGTCACCTCCTCGTGAGTCACCGTCTTGATGACCTCGGGCCCGGTGATGAACATGTATGACGTACCCTCGACCATCAGGATGAAGTCGGTGATGGCCGGCGAGTACACCGCGCCGCCGGCGCACGGCCCGAGGATCGCCGAGATCTGCGGCACCACGCCCGAGGCCAGAACGTTGCGGGTGAAGATGTCGGCGTAGCCGGCCAGCGACTCGACGCCCTCCTGGATGCGGGCCCCGCCCGAGTCGTTGAGGCCGATGACCGGGCAGCCGATCTTCATCGCCAGGTCCATGACCTTGCAGATCTTGCCGGCGTACGCGCCCGACAGCGAGCCGCCGAACACGGTGAAGTCCTGGGCGAACACGCACACCGGCCGGCCGCCGACCGTGCCATGCCCGGTCACCACGCCGTCGCCGAGGATCTTCTGGTCCTGCATGCCGAAGTCGTTGCAGCGGTGGGTCACGAACCGGTCGAGCTCGACGAAGCTGCCGTCGTCGACCAGCGCCGTGATCCGCTCACGCGCGGTCAGCTTGCCGGCGTCGTGCTGCTTGTCGATGCGGGCCTGACCGCCGCCGAGGGCGGCCTGGCGCTCGAGCGACTGGAGGCGGGCGAGAGGATCGATGGTCACGGCGAGGTTCCTTTGCCGCGTCGTCGTCGATGGTTCGCCGCGGCGCCGGTAGTCTAGCGGCGGCGCCGTCGGCAAGGAAGCGCCCCGGCCCCGCCGATCGTGGTCGCACGACGTCCTGGTCGAGGCCGTGTTGTCGCCGGGCAAGGCCGGACCGATCCCGCGCTGCGTCGGCGGCGAGCGCGCGTGCCCGCCGGAGGATTGCGGCGGGGTGCCCGGGTACGCCGACCTCGTCGACGCGAGGGCCGACCGCGACCACCCGGAGCGGGAGCGCTTCCTCGAATGGCTCGACCAACCGTTCGACCCCGCCGCCTTCGACGTCGCCGACGCGAACCGAAGGCTGAGCGTGCGACGGTAGCTGCCGTCAGGGCAGGGCGGTCAGGGCAGCGGGCAGGCGTCGACGATGCGGGCGTGATAGGTGGCGAACCAGGTGTTGCGCGCGGTGTCGTGGTCGAGGTCGCGGGTGGTGAACTCGAGGACGAAGCGGACCCGGCCGGCGGTGGCGGCGGCGAGCTGCGGGTAGGCGGCGAGGTTGTCGAGCTCGATGCGGGTGGCGTGGTGGAACGGCATGGGGAGCTGCTCGGCGGGCTGCCAGTCGGGGCCGGCGTGGACCATGTCGAGCCAGCAGGTGCCGGGGACGCGCGCGTCGAGATAGGACGTGAGCTGGGGCGCGCTCGGGGTGGCGCACGCGGGCCCGGCGGCGGTGGCGGTGACGGTCGGGGCGGCGGCGGTGCGGGTCGCGGGGGCTGTGGGCGGCGGGGTGGGCGCCCCGTGGCAGCCGGCGGCGGCAGCGAGCGCAGGGAGCCAGAAGCAGGGCCGCATCGCCGCCAGCGTGCCATCGATGGCGTCGCGGCGCCCGGACAGCCGCCCCGATCGCGGCGGTAACCGTGCGGCGCGCGTATAGTGGAGGCGTGGCGAACGTCAAGGGCAGCGCCCTCGCCGCGCGGATCACCTGGGTCCGGCTCGAGCACGGTCCGGGCGGGATCGATCGGGTGGTCGCGGCCGGATCGCCGGCGCTGGGCGCGCTGATCGCCGCCGGGACCAAGACCGCGAGCTGGTACCCGCTGGCCCTGTTCGTCGAGCTGAACGACGTGATCGATCAGACGTTCGGCGAGGGCGACGGCGCGCTGGTCAAGCAGCTCGGCCGCTGGAGCGCCGACGCCAACATGACCACGATCTACCGGCTGTTCTACCGGCTGGGCACGATCCGCTGGGTGATGTCGCGCGCCGCCCGGCTGTGGAACCTGCACTACGACGCCGGCCGGCTCGAGCTCGAGGAGCGCGGGCCGCAGGAGTTCGATCTGCACCTGGCGCAGCTGCCCGAGCCGAGCTGTACCCACTGTCGCGCGGTCCAGGGCTGGGCCGAGCGGTCGGTCGAGCTGTCGGGCGGCGCAGCGGTCGAGACCCAGATCCGCAGCTGCCGGCGCGGCGGCGCCCGCACCTGCTGCATCGCCACCCGCTGGAAGTAGCGCCCGATCTCGACATTCAACCCTGGCCCGAGCTGCGCTCGGAGCCTGGGCCCGCGAGGCCGCTGTGGGCCATGGCCCAGTCCCAGAGGCGCCGGCGCTCGCCGGGGGTGTCGGCGCGCCGCGTGGAGCGCAGGCGGTGCACGCGCCGCGGGCGGCGGTCGAGCCAGAAGCGGCCGCTCGCGCCGAGGGCCGCGGCGTCGATGGCGGCGAGCCAGATCAGCGTGTCGGCACCGTCGGTGGCGGTGCGCAACAACGGGCCGACGACGCGCCGGAACCGCGGCAGCGAGCGCGCGACCCCGGGGGTGTCGGCCCAGCCCGGGTGCATGGCGTGGACGGCGATGCCGTCGGGCGCGAGCCGCTCGGCCCACAGCTCGGTCAGCGTCACCTGGGCGCGCTTGGCGCGGGCGTAGGCCTTGGTGCCGTCGTAGCGCTCGGCCGTCATCTCCAGCTCGTCGACGGACAGCGACTCGCTGTACATGCCGCCCGACGACACCCACAGCACGCGCGCCGGGGCTGCGGCCGCGAGCGCGGGCCGCAGCAGCGCGGTGAGCAGGAACGGTCCCACCACCTGGCTCGCGACGGTGAGCTCGAGGCCCTGCGGGCTGACCTGGCGGACGGCGTCGAGCGCGCCGGCGTTGTGGATCAGCACGTGGATCGCGGGGTGGCGACTCAGCAGGTCGGTCGCAGCGCCGCGCAGCGCCGCGAGATCGCCGGTGTCGGCGACGACGAAGCTGATCTTCGGGTTGCCGGTCTCGGCGCGCAGCGCGGCGCAGGTCGCCTCGGCCTTGGCCGGGTTGCGGGCGATGAGCTCGACGGTTGCGCCCATGGCGGCGAACGCGCGCGCGGCCGCGAGCCCGAGCCCCGAGGTCCCGCCCGACATCACGATCACGCGGCCGGCGAGGTCGAGGTCGGCGAGCGCGGCCCAGCGATCGAGGCGGCGCCGGACCGCCGAGCCGACCCGGGTGAAGCTGCCGACGACGCTCCACTCGAGCACCGCGTCGACGACGTTGGCGAAGCGGCTCATCGGCCGACCGCCGTGCCCTTCAGCGCCCGGCGCAGCCCGGCCGCGGCGCGGTCGCCGAGGCGACGGAACGCCCGCCCGAGCAGCCAGTCGAACAGCCGGAGCGGGCCGCGCAGGGTCAAGGTCGCGTCGTAGGTGACGATCGCCCCATCGCCGGCCGGCACGACCCGGACCTCGTCGACCGACGTCAGCGTCGCGGTGCGGGCGACCAGCAGGAAGCGCCGCGGCGCCTCGTACTCGCGCACCTCGTACCGCATCACCGTGGTGGCGCCGGCCTTCACCGTCAGGTCGTACGCCGTACCGACGCCGACCCCGTCGCCGGACACCCGCACCGCGCGCTTCACGCCGGGATCCCACTCGGTGAAGCGGGTGACGTCGGCCAGGTACGCGAAGGCCTGGGCGGCCGACATCGGCGTCGCCACGGAGGTGATGTAGCGGGTCATTGTGCAGGTTGGACGCCGCCCTCGGCCCGCGGGTTACCGACGGTCGCTGGACGGTGGTCGGGGCCCGGTCCAGAGTGGCGGCGATGAAGGTCATCCTGTTCGGGGCCACCGGCATGGTCGGTCAGGGCGTGCTGCGCGAGTGCCTGCTGGCCGACGACATCAGCGAGGTGCTGGCGGTCGGGCGGACCGCGAGCGGCCAGACCCACGCCAAGCTGCGCGAGCTGGTCCGTGCCGACCTCACCGACTGGACCGGCGTCGAGGATCAGCTGGCCGGCCACGACGCCTGCTTCTTCTGCCTCGGGGTGTCGGCGGCGGGCATGACCGAGACGGCCTACACCCGCATCACCCACGACTACACCCTGGCGGTGGCGAACGTGCTGGCGCGGGTGGCACCGCAGTCGACGTTCATCTACGTGTCGGGTCAGGGCACCAACGCCAAGGGCCGGGCGATGTGGGCGCGGGTCAAGGGCAAGACCGAGGACGAGCTGCGGGCGCTGCCGCTGAAGGCGGTGATGTTCCGGCCCGGGCTCATCCGGCCGATGCACGGCATCCGGTCGCGCACGCGGCTCTACCGCGTGGCGTACGTCGGGATGTGGCCGCTGTTCCCGGTGCTGTCCCTGTTCGGCGCGCTCACCACCACCGAGCGGGTCGGCAAGGCGATGCTGGCGGTCGCGCGCACGGGCTCGGCCAAGCCGGTCGTCGGCAACCGCGAGATCGACGCGCTGGCCCGAGCGTAGACGTCGCTTCGCAAGGACGGTGTGAGCGCGCGGTCGGGGTGCTAGTGTCGTCGGCCATGGTCCCGAGCGTGCTCCGTGCCGCCCGCGCGCTCGCCGCGTCCGCCACGCTGGCGGCGCTGGTGACCGCGACGATGACGGTCGCCGGGGTCGCCCACGCCGAGAAGCGCGGCACCCGCGCCGGCAGCACCGGCAGTCCCGCCCCGGTGCCGGCGGCCGCGCTCGAGGTCCCGTGCCTGGCGAGCGGCGTCGACGGCGCGTGCACGCGCTGGGCTCTCGACGGCTTCTACCAGTCGCTGGCCGCGACCGAGGACGGCCGGGCCACGCATCCGGCGCGGA
>JAYVSF010000284.1:0-8565 GCA_043775605.1 Myxococcales bacterium | reverse complement strand
GTGGTCAACGTCGCGATGGTGCTGGGCATGGCGCCGGTGGTCGGCGTGACCCTGCCGTTCATCAGCTACGGCGGCAGCTCGCTGGTCGCGTTCTTCATCGCGATGGGGCTGGTCGGCAGCGTGTCGCTGCGCCGCAACGGCTACTGACCCGCGCCTGCTGCTATCGTCGCGCGGTGAGCACGATGAGCGCTGACCTGACGACGTTCGACGAGGTCCTGGCGACGATCGCCGGCGAGTTGCCGGCGGCCAAGGGTCGCTGGACCACCGCCCAGCACCTCGATCACTGCGCCGCCAGTGTGGTCGCGTCGCTCGACGGCTACCAGGCGCTCAAGCCGTGGATCGTGCGGGTGACCATCGGCCGGCTGGTCAAGCGCCGGTTCCTGGCCCGAGGCGCGATGAGCCACGACACCTTCGCGCCGCTGCCGGGCGGCCAGGTGCTGCCCGATCGCGGGCTGGCCGAGGCCCGGGCCGCGCTGGTCGCCGCCGTCGCGCGCTTCCGCGGTCACCACGGCCCGCTGGCACCGCACCCGGTCTACGGCGCCTGCACCGCCGGCGAGTACGAGCGGCTGCACGCGATCCACGTCGCCGATCACCTGCGCACCGTCGCCCGCGAACGCTCCTGACCGCGAGGCCGGCCGTGGTACACGAGCCGTCATGCCCCCTGTTCGCTCGACCCTGCCGCGCTGGCTCGCCGTCTGGTCCCTCGGCCTGGTGGCCGGGTGCGGTGGTGGCAAGGCCGCTCACTTCGCCCAGCCCGCCGACGTCCCCGCCGATCTGCTGACCCGGCTGCCCGAGGGCCAGCGCGCGGTCGTGGTCCGGGACGGCGTCGCCTACCTGTTCGTTCGCTTCTCCAACCCGATGTCCGAGGATGATCAGGCGCTCGAGCTGCCGGCGTGCTGGACCTCGGGCGAGGACCCCACGACCTGCGACAAGACCGCGCCGGTGTCGCCCGAGCTGGCGGCGAGCTTCGGGCCGGTGCCGGCCAGCCTGACCGTGCTCGGCGTCGACGGGCCGTGCCTGGCCGCGGTCGGCGCGCCGCTCCTGCTCAACACCAGCGGCTGCGAGCCGTCGGCGATGGTGGCCGCGCCGCTGACCGGGTGTCCGGTCGAGCTGGCGCCGATCGGCCGCGTCGATCAGGGTTTCGACCGCGACCTGCGCTGGCGGCCGGCCCCGCCCCTCGACACCGTCGCGCAGCAGACCGGGTCGCTGTTCGACCGCGCCGACCAGCTGACCGATCCGGTCCACCGCGCCACGGTCGCCGGCTGGCTGGCCGAGCCCGAGCTCAACGCCGGCGCCCGCCACGACAGCAACACCGTCGACGTCCGGGTCGACGCCGGGGCCGAGGCGCTCGAGAGCATCCACGCCGGCTTCCTGATCGGCGACGGCGACGACGAGTGCGAGTGGAACGTCGGCCATCGCGAGCGGGTCGGCCTCCGCCGCGGCGACGTCTTGACCCCGATCGACGTCCCGGCCGAGTGGGACGGGGCGCTGACCTGGCGCGGGCGGGTCGTCGGCGTCGCCTCGGGCCTGCCGCGCGATGTCGTCGTCCACGCGGTCGCGGCCGATGGCAAGACCGCGGTCGCGTTCCAGGCCGACGTCTGGTGGGACAACGAGGAGTGCACCCAGGGCGGCTGGGCCCAGGTCGCGTATCCGTGCGGCCCCTGACCCGGCGGTGATGCGGCGGTGATCGCGGCCCGGCCGGCGGTGACTGGCCGGACCTGATACCGTCGGTCATGGCCAACAGCCGCTTCTCGATCGCCGCCGTCTTGCTCAGCTACTTCCTGGTCGCAGGTGGCGTGGCGCTCGGGGTCTTGCTCGTGGTCCAGCTCGGGGCCAAGGGTGAGCCGGCCTTCTACGGCGCGCTCGCGCTCGGCGGCGCGATCGGTGGCGCGCTCGCCGCCCGGGCCAGCCGGGGCTCGACCATCGTCGAGCCGGCGATCGGCGCCGCGCTGGTGATCCTCACGCTGGTCGGGGTGTTCGTCGGCACCGAGGCCGGGGCGGTACTGTGGCACGTGGCCAAGGACGAGATCATGCGGACCGTCATGATCGCCGGCGCGGCCTCGGCCGCCGGCGCGATCCTCGGCGCGGTGCTGGCCGAGAAGGTCGCGACCGGCCACGCCGAGGGCGGGCTGTCGTGGCTGCTGCTGGTCGCGGTCGCGATGCTGGGCGCCTGCTTCGTCAGCACCGTCGTGCTGGTCGGCGCCGCGGTCCGCGGGACCTCGGACTCCGACACCCTGGCCGGGATGTTCTTCATCGCGATGGCGGTCGGCGCGCTGCTGGCCGGGCTGGTGTCGGGTGCCTCGGCGCCGCGCCGCATCCTGCTCATCAACCTGATCGGCGTGCTGGTCGGCGTGATGGGCTACTACCTGATGATCGTCGGCTTGCCGGGGTTCAGCAGCAAGAACGGCGAGGACGGCAAGGCCGCCCTCGGCTTCGCCATCATCGGCCTCGGCTGCGGGCTGATCGCGCTGCTGGGCGCGGCCATCGGCTGGGCCGCGATCGGCAAGCGCGCGGCGGCGGCCGGCGCAAGCGGCCGCGCGTTCGAGTAGGGGTCTGGGGCAGCCGAGCCTGGCGATCGTGCCGGCCATCGTCCTGGTCGCACGCCGCCCCAATCAAGCGCCACGACCTCACTCACTCCGACGGCGGGGGGTCGTTGTCGTCCCGCAGGAGCCGGACCCGGACCTGCTCATGCTGGCGGGACTTGTAGGCCTCGTGGCTGCGCGCGCCGGACTCGTTGTGGACCGCGGTCGCCTTGTCGGCGATCTGGAACTCGGTGAGCACGAACACCACGTGGCTGTCGTCGGGCGACAGCGGCGGCGTCTGCTTGTCCTTGTCGGGGGTCACCAGGTTGGCCAGCCGCAGCGGCAGGTCGGCGACGAAGTTGACGATCCGGTACTCGGGGCCGCTGAACTCGTTGAGCGTCGAGCGCCGGCGGCCGACGGCCGGGGTCTGGTACTGCATCCGCGCCGCGGCCGCGGCCAGCGCCGGGCGGGCCTCGATCGTGCGCTGGAGGTCGACGAGCAGGTTGATCGACTCGCCGGGCACGACGTAGTTGAACGGGATGAGCTGGCGGGTGAGGACGGCGAGCGTGGGCACCAGGTCGTCGTAGTGAGGGACGATCAACCGGAACCGCAGCTTGTCGTAGATGCTGGCGGCCAGGGTCGAGCGCTTGGCCAGCAGCTTGGTGATCTGCGAGTCGCGCGGCTTGCGGCTCCACTCGAACTCGGCGACCGCGCAGCCGGCGGCCCGCAGCTCCTCGACCACCCGCACCACCTTGCGCTCGATCTCGCGGAAGATGGCGTCGTCGGAGACCTGTAGCCGCAGCAGCGCCTGGCGGCCGGCCAGGTGATAGATGATGTGCATCACTTTCAGGACCACGCATGCCGGGCGCTGGTGGGGGCCCTGGCGCGAGGCCAGCAGGAACAGGTCGCGGGCCGCGACCTCGCCGGCCACCTCGTCGGTGAGCTGGAGCTGGTAGACCCGGGTCAGGTAATCGACCGCGTCGGCCCGGACCGCCTCGAGCCGGTTCAGCTCGTCGTCGGACGCCGGGTCGAGCTCGCACAGCCGGAGGAAGCGGTCGACCGCGGCGTGGTCGGCGAACTGCAGGCGGTGCCAGTCGACCACCGAGTCGCCACGCAGCAGCAGCCGCACCGCTTCGAGGTCAGCGACGTCCAGCTCGTCGACGCCCGGAAGGCGCCCGACGCGGGGTAGCACGGTGGCGCCGGCCACGAGGTGATGATACCCCGGCCCGGCCACGCGCCCATCACCCCGGCGTCCCCAATCATCGCCGGATCTCGCCGCCCGCCGCCCCGCCGGCTCCCGAGCGAGCCTAGATCATGTGCTTGGCGAGCTCGGCGTCGAGCTTGCTGCGCGGCACCGCGCCGACCTGCTGCCACACCACCTTGCCGCCCTTGAACAGCAACAGGGTCGGGATCGACGTGACCCGGAGCTGCTGGGCGGTGATCTGCTCGTGGTCGACGTCGACCTTGCCGACCTTGAGCCGACCCGCGTACTGGTCGGCGACCGCGTCGATCATGGGGGCGATCTGCTTGCAGGGACCGCACCACACCGCCCAGAAGTCGATGAGGACGGGGGTCTCGGACTTGAGCACCTCGTCGGAAAAGGACTTGTCGGTGATGGTCTTGACGTTGTCGCTGCCCATGAGGAACTCCTTCTGATCGACCGCGCTGCGGCCTCCCCCTTTCGTAGCCCCTCCTTCCCGGAGTGGCAACCCGCTTGGATGGGCAGGCCTCCTTGGCCTATGCTCGGGCGGCGCCGCTGTCGGCCCCATCGCTCCCCGTGGCCCGCCTCTTCCTCTCCATCGCCAAGCTCGAGTCCTGGTCCACCGAGGGCAAGGTCACGGTCGAGGGCAACCGGCTGTTCCTGACCGAGAGCGGCCGGGCCTTCGATCTGCGGCCGGCGGTCTACTTCGAGAGCGTCGCCGGCAACGACACCGATCCCCACGATCTGCTCGGCAAGGTCAAGGACGAGCAGGAGCTGGCGACGATGGGCGCGGACCACATGGCGTCGTCGGTGATCTACGTTGACACCGCCTACGACGTGGTCGGCGGCTACGTCGGGATGCCGGACCTGTAGGCCCCGGTGGCCGGGCGGGCGAGAGGCACGGACCATGGGTGACCGCCTGCTGTCGGTACAGGCCTCGCCGGCGTTCTGGCTGGCCGTGATCGCTTACGCCGTGGCCGCGATCGGCTTCGGCGTCGGCTTCGTGGCCGGCGATGGCCGCTGGTCCAAGGCGGCGCGCGCGGCGCTGATCGCCGGCGTCGTGGCCCACGGCGTCGACATCGCCTGGCGCGGGGTCGAGCACGTCCACCCGGCGGCGTCGGTGCGCGAGGCCATCGGCTTTCTGGCCTGGATCATCGCCAGCGGCTACCTGGTGAGCTCGTGGCGCTACCGCATGGATCTGGCCGGCGCCGTGCTGCTGCCGATCGTCACCGTGCTGCTGGCCGCCGCCCGGCTGTCGCCGACCGGTCACCCCCAGTCCGATCTCACCGCGCTGGGCCGCATCCACATCTCGCTCGCCACCATCGGGGTCGCGGTGTTCGCGCTGGCCGCCGCGCTGTCGGCGATCTACCTGATCGAGGATCGCAACCTGCGCCGCAAGCGGTTCGACGCGCTGTCGTTCAAGCAGCCGGGCGCGCCGCTCGCGGCCCTCGATCGCGGCAGCCGCCGGCTGGTCCTTGCCGGCTTCCCGATCTTCACGGTCGCGGTCGTGCTCGGTGTGATCTGGGTGAGCCAGCGGTCGAGCGGGCTCGGCCGACCCGAGTACGCGGTGGCGATGGTCACCTGGATGATCTACGCCGGCCTGCTGTCGGCGCGGGCGGCCCTGGGCTGGCGCGGGCGCAAGGCGGCGTGGCTGACCCTGGCCGGGTTCGCGGCCGCGCTGGTGGTGCTGCTCATCTACTTCCTGCGCCGGATGGCCGGGGGCTGATGCCGCCCGAGCTGTTCGCGGTCGGCATCTCGTGGCGGACGGCGCCGGTCGCGGTCCGCGAGCGGCTGGCGGTCCCCGACGACGAGCTGGCCTCGGTGCTGGCCGCACTGCGGCGGTCGCCGGCGGTGGCCGAGGCGATGCTGGTGTCGACCTGCAACCGGGTCGAGATCTACGGCGCGGCGGCCGACGGCGCCGGCGACGAGGCGGTGGCCGCGATCCGCACGATCCTGCCCGAGACCCGCGGGGTGGCGCCGCACGAGGTCGCGTCGGTGCTGTTCGGCCACGCTCGCGGCCACGCCATCCGCCACGTCTTCCGGGTCGCCGCCGCGCTCGACTCGCTGGTGGTCGGCGAGGCTCAGATCCTCGGCCAGCTCAAGGCCGCCTACCACGCCGCGTCCGAGGTCCACGCCACCGGGCCGATCCTGCGCCGCTGCGTCGAGCGCGCGTTCGGGGTCGCCAAGCGGGTGCGGTCGGAGACCACGATCGCCCGCGGCGCCGCCAACGTGTCGTCGGTCGCGGTCGAGCTGGCCGCCCGCGTGTTCGGCGATCTCAAGGGCAAGCACGTGCTGGTCGTCGGCGCCGGCAAGATGTCGACCCTGGCCGCCCGCCACCTGCGCCGGGCCGGGGTCGAGACCCTGGTGGTCACCAACCGCTCGCCCGAGCGAGCCGCCGCGCTGGCCCGCGAGCTCGACGCGGTGGCCCGGCCGTGGGCCGATCTTGAGCAGCTGCTGGCCACCGCCGACGTCGTCATCAGCTCGACCGGGGCCAAGGAGCAGATCCTGACGGTGCCGCTGTTCAAGCGGGTGACCAAGGCCCGGCGCTGGCGACCGATCATGATCATCGACATCGCGGTGCCGCGCGACGCCGATCCCGCGATCGCCCAGCTCGACGGCGTGTACTCGTTCGACATCGACGATCTCGAGAAGGTGGTGTCGGCCAACCTCAGCCAGCGCCGCCAGGCCGCCGACGCCGCCGAGCGGATCGTGGCCGGCGAGATCGCCCACTTCGAGGCCTGGGTCGCGGCCCAGGAGGTGGTGCCGACCATCCTCGCCCTGCGCCACCACTTCACCCACGTCGCCGAGGCCGAGGTCGAGAAGCTGCTGGCGCTGCTGGCCAAGAAGGAGCTGCCCGCGGCCGAGCGCGACCACGCGGTGCGGCGGGCGATGGAGCTGGTGATCGCGAAGCTCTTGCACCATCCGCAGATGGCGCTCAAGTCGACCGAGGCCCACGAGCTCGCCCGGGCCGTGCACCGGCTGTTCCCGCTGGAGATCGTCAACAGCGACGATCAGCCGCTGGCGCTCGACGTCGGGGAGGTCGACGGGGTAGGGGCGGCGCCGGCCCCGTCGCCCGCGATCGATCGTCAGCGCGCGCGCTCCTGACGCGAGTCACTCTCGTCGAGCGGTGCAGACGACACTTGGTCGAACTCCGCGTGCGACTGCGCGCCGGCATCTCGGGCGCAACCGAGGACCGGCGCGGTCGATAGTAGTTCTCGTGAGCATGAACCTGCCCGACCGTTCGGGGTCGCGGGGACCGAGTTGACCGGCCAGGTCCACGAGACGCGCGTCGGCTGCCGCGGCACGGACCTGGTTCCGTTCGGTGCCGGCTTCCGATGCAACCGCAAGGTCACCTTCACCCGCTACTCGGCGCTCACGGTCGCCCACTTCGACCTGGGCTTGGGAGTGGTCGTGAAGACCCAGGTCCTGGTTTCGAGTAGCGGTACGACCCGTATCCGCCACCCCGCGCGAGCACCGCCGGTCTCCTCCGGCGAGGACTCGGGTTCACGGCGTGGGCCACGTCTGAGGTTCCCCTTCCCCCGTAGCCTTGACCGACAGCACGGAGATGTCCATGACCAGCGTGGTCACCAAGACCTGGCTCGCCGCCCTTGCCGCCTCCTTCCTGGCCGGCGCGGTGTTTGTCGTCGCGTGTAGCGACGATTCCCCTGGCGACGCCGACGCAGCAACCTGCTCCTGTGAGCCACCCCTCGCGGGTCGAATCCAGGCGTCCAAGACCACGCAGGCGGCCGCCTCCTCCACGGAGGTCCCCGTGCGGCGCGCGACGTGCGCCGCGAGCGCCTCCACCGCCGAGGCGTCGGTGAGCTGGCCTTCGAGGTGACAGGCGACCTCGGCGTTCCGGTACGACCGCACCGACGCGCTCTCCCACTGCGCGGGTGGCTAGCGAAGGACGGTCGTCACGGCCACGGCCAGCGGGCGGGCGGGAAACTCGGCAGGTCGCTCGAGTGCCGGTACGGACCGTAGCGGTCGGGGCCGCCCGAGTCGTGCTCCGGCAGCCCGAGCCGATCGACGAGCGCAAAGCCCGGTTCGCCCACCGGTGGCTGGCCGCGGCGCCAGCGCTTGTGCGCCCAGCCGGCGGTCCACTTGGTGTCCTCGATGATCTCGACGCGGCGGTCGACCGGCTTGGGCACGCGATCGATGCAGACCATGACGACCCGGCCGGGAGCGTCGACCCACGCTGGGGGCAGGTAGCCGAGCAACTCCAGCCCAACCTTGGCGGCGACCTCGTCGTGCACCAGACGTGGGCTCACCGGCTGGAGCAGCCAGACGTCGCCGGCCAGCGCGTCGCCGCGCGCGAAGCTGGGGGCGAAGGCCCCGAACTCGTCGAAGGTGACGAGGTCGCAGAAAATGCCCATCCACTTGAGTACCTCGGTGGACCGCAGCGGCATCCACGGCGGCCCGTCCGACGCCACCCCGAGATCGCCGAGGAACTGCTTGACCCCGGCCACGACGTCGTCGATCGCCTCGCGCGCCGACCAGGGCAAGAGGCCGGCCCGATCGACGACCTCCTTCGCCTTCTTCTGCTGAGCGTCATCCCGGCAGTGGTCATCCCAGGTGGGATGCGACCCGATCGACGCCTGCTCGTCGCGGCTCACGGGCTCGGACGCGGCGGTCATCTCGGCCTCGTGGGCCGCACCGGGCTCGCCACGCCGCGTCGTCTCCTCGGGGATGCTCGCGCCGTCCTCGGCACCCCGCCCGACGAGCTCGCGCGGCTCCGCGTCGAGCGGGCTGGTTGCGGACCCACCCTGGCCACCCGTCTCCACGTCGTGCGTGTTGCCGCCTGCGGATCTGTTCTCCGGCCCGGTGACGGCGTCGAGGTGGTCG
>JAYVSF010000283.1:0-1512 GCA_043775605.1 Myxococcales bacterium | reverse complement strand
GGTCGGCGCGCTCAACTGGCGCACCAGCTACACCCAGAACCAGTGGCTGCACGCGGTCGAGGCCTCGTTCCTGGCCGGGATGATGGCCGCCGAGCTCGGGCTCGACGAGAAGCTGGCCCGGCGCGCGACCCTGATGCACGACATCGGCAAGGCGCTGACCCACAAGATCGAGGGCTCGCACGCGGTGATCGGCGCCGACATCGCGCGCCGGCTGGGCGAGCCCGAGATCATCGCCAACGCGATCGGCGCCCACCACGCCGACGAGCCGTGCAACTCGGCCTACGCCTACCTGGTCGCGGCGGCCGACGCGATGAGCGGCGCCCGACCCGGCGCCCGGCGCGAGCAGACCGAGGGCTTCTCGACGAAGGTCGAGGATCTCGAGCGGATCGGCGCGTCGTATCGCGGCGTCGACCAGGCCCACGCCGTCCACGGCGGGCGGGAGCTGCGGGTCTACGTGCGCGAGGGTCAGGTCGACGACCTCGGCGTGGTCGAGCTGTCGAGCGACATCGCCGCCCGGGTCGCGGCCGAGCTGACCTTCCCGGGCCAGATCAAGGTCACCGTCATCCGCTCGTTCGAAGCCGTCGCCACCGCCAGCTGAGCCGCGCCGGTCTTCGGCGGTTGGAATGACAGGCGGGTCCAGTCACGGCAGACCCGTACGTCCGCGTTAGGTTCGGCTTGACTTGTCGCTACACGCCGACCATAGTCCGCTCGTTATCGCCCAATCCTCACGTAAAGGTAAGGGTTAGCGGGAGCGGACGTAACCATGGCTGATTCAATCGAAAGGCACGAGCCCAAGCTACTTCGTGTCGGCGAACTGGCCCGCGCGGTCGGCAAGACCGTGCGCGCCATGCACCTGTACGAGGAGCTGGGTCTGCTGGAGCCTGAGGCCCGGTCCGAGGGCGGCTTCCGGCTCTACGCCGCCGACGCCGTCGAGCGGATCAAGTGGATCGTCAAGCTCCAGGCCATCGGCTTCACGCTGCCGGAGATCCAGGGCTTCGTGAAGGACTTCAAGGCCGCCGGCTCCGGCAAGCAGGCCACTGACCGGGTCCGCGCGGTGTTCCGCGCGAAGCAGGACGAGATCAGGGAGCAGATCATCCAGCTCCAGGTGATCGAGAACGACCTGCTCGAGGCGGTCGCCTACCTCGACTCGTGCACCTCGTGCTCCACCGACTACACGCCCGACGAGTGCGGCGTGTGCGGCCATCACGGCCACGATCACCACAAGGCGCCCCGCCTGTTCGCGGGCCTGTCGCGCCGCGGTGATCTCGAGCCCCGCCCGTTCGACGTCGCGGTCGCCGATCTGATCAAGGACTCCGACCGCCACCCGCCGCCCGCCGCGGCCGACCTCACCGGCGAACCGGCCCCGACCGCGCGCGCCGCTCGCCCCGTACCCGAGGACAACTGAGATGGACACCGTCTCCGCGCCCATCAGCTCGACCCCGGCCGCCGGCCCCGCCGGCCCCGGCCTGACGGTCGCGCCCGCTCCGGTCACGTTGCCCATCTTCATGGACA
>JAYVSF010000282.1:0-2715 GCA_043775605.1 Myxococcales bacterium | reverse complement strand
AGATTGTAGAGCGCGTTCGCCAGGCCGACGCCTTCTCGTCCGACGAAGCTCGCCGTCGAGATGACCATGGCGTCGCGCGCCGACGCTCGCTCGCCCGAGTTCCGGGCCCACGAGGGCACCAGCGACAACGCGCCGAGTACCCGCACCTGACTCAAGACCTCCTTGATGAGGCCGAGCCCCGGGTGGCGCTTGGGGTCGACCAGCGCATGAAAGGCGAGCGTCCGGATGCCATCGACGGCCGTGGGTGACACGTCGGGGGCCGTCTCGTCGTAGACCCGCCGCCGACCGTCCTGCGAGGTCTCGACCAGCACCCGATCGCCATCGCGCAAGGACTCCGAGCGGATCGTGGCCTGGCCGGTCTCGTTGGCGTCGACCGTGAGGTCCCACGTCAGAATCCACGTCTGGTCGAGGTCGAGGAACCTCCAGGTGGATGAGATCGCGATCGGATCTTTCACCCCGATCGTGCGGATGGCGCTCATGCCGCCGTGGGCAACCAGGGCGTTCTCGAGCCCGTCCCGTGCGCAGCGCGACAAGAAGTCCAGCACCTCGATCACCGTGCTCTTGCCCGACGCGTTGGTGCCGATGAGCACGGTCGGCGCATCGCCCGCTGGCTCCAGCTCCACGTCCCGGAGGAGCTTGAAGTTCTTGATGCGCAGGCTCTCGAGCATCCTGGTTCAACGTACACGCGGCCTGGGCCGGGGTCGAGCAAACGCCTGGCCCGCAGGCGGTCAGCGGGCGCCGCGCAGGCCCCAGTGGAGCTTGTCGCGCATCACGTCGAAGTAGTTCTTGGGTCCGGCGAACAGGCGCAGCGGGCGGGGCGCGGCGGTGACTCGCACCTCCTCGCCGGCGAAGAACGAGTGGGCCCACTGGCCGTCGACGGTCAGGACCACGCCGCGGGCGTCGGCGCGCAGCTTGAACCGGATCGTCGACGACGCCGGCACCACCAGCGGCCGGTTGGTCAGCGAGTGGGCGCAGATCGGGGTCAGGGTCATGCCCGCCGCGCCCGGGATCAGGATCGGTCCGCCGGCCGCCATGTTGTAGGCGGTCGAGCCGGTCGGCGTCGACACGATCAGGCCGTCGGCGCGGTAGCTGGCCACGAAGTCGCCCTCGATGAAGGCATCGACGTCGACGATCCGGGCCATCGCGCCCTGGTGGATGACGGCGTCGTTCAAGGCGGTGCGCTCGACCTGCTCGCCGCTGGCGCGGATCAGCGTGACGTTGAGCCGGGTGCGATCTTCGATCCGCAGGGTGCCGTTGAGCGCCGCGGCCAGGCCGAGCTCGGCCTCGTCGGGGGCGAAGCCGGCCAGGAAGCCGAGCTGGCCGAGGTTGATGCCGAGCACCGGGATCCCGGCGTCGCCGACCACCCGGCTGGCTCGCAGCATGGTGCCGTCGCCGCCCAGCACGCACACCAGGTCGACCCCGACCATGGCCGATTCGGGAACGATCTCACAGCCTTCGATGGCGATCTGGTCCTCGGTGGCGAGCACCGCGACGTGGTCGTCGGCCCGCAGCCAGGCCACCAGCCGGGTCAGGAGGGCGCCGGCGTCGGACTTGTCGGGCTTGAGAATGAATCCAACCCGGGCCATCGAGTCGTGTTACCACGCCTGGCCCGGCTGGTCTTCCGCACGGCTCTGATGGCCGGCGGTGCCCCCCGCACTTGACTCGGTCCCCTGGACCGACTACACGATCCGCCTTCACTTGGAACACCCCCTCTGTCTGGGGGCCACGGACCATCATGACCACGCAGATTCAGAAGAGCTTCTGGCTCACCAAAGAAGCGGGCGAGGCCCAGCGCGAGTGGTACGTCGTCGATCTCAAGGGCCAGGTCCTTGGGCGCGCCGCCACCAAGATCGCGTCGGTCCTGCGCGGCAAGCACAAGCCGACCTACTCGCCGAACGTCGACATGGGCGACTTCGTGGTGGTCATCAACGCCGGCGGCGTCGAGCTGACCGGCAGCAAGCCCGACAAGAAGGTCTACTACAAGCACACCCTGTACCCGGGTGGGCTCAAGACCCGGCTGGCCAAGCACGTCATCGCCGATGACCCCGAGCGGGTCATTCGCCAGGCGGTGTGGGGCATGCTGCCCAAGGGGCCGCTCGGCCGCCGCATCATCAAGAAGCTCAAGATCTACGCGGACGACAAGCACGAGCACGCGGCCCAGCAGCCGCGGCCGCTCACCATCGACCGCTAGCCCCCGCACGTACCGGCAAGGATCAGGAAGCACTCATGGCAACTGCGAAGACCTACGCCACCGGCCGCCGCAAGACGGCGATCGCTCGTGTCTGGCTGACGCCCGGCGGCGGCGCGTTCAACATCAACACGCGTCCCGACGAGGACTACTTCAAGCGGCCGACCGCGCGGATGGTCATCCGCCAGCCGTTCGAAGAGGTCGGCCTGCTCGGTCAGTACGACGTCATCGCGACCGTTATCGGCGGCGGCACCTCGTCGCAGGCCGGCGCGCTGCGCCACGGCATCACCCGCGCGCTGATGAAGATCGACAAGGATCTGCGCCCAAAGCTGAAGGCCGTGGGCTACGTGACGCGTGATCCTCGCAAGAAGGAGCGCAAGAAGTACGGCCAGCGCGCCGCTCGCGCTCGCTTCCAGTTCTCGAAGCGCTGATCGGTCGCGATCCTCGGGATCGCAGTCGCCGTCTGGATGCCCACCGCTCGCGGGTGGGCGTCGTCGTTTTCGGCGACGGGATCCGGGCCTCGTCAG
>JAYVSF010000281.1:0-7891 GCA_043775605.1 Myxococcales bacterium | reverse complement strand
GCAGCCACCGACGTGCTCAAGCAGGCGACCAAGGACAACTTCCACTTCTTGTCGTGGGTGCCCTCGACGATCCTGTCGGCGACCCGCGGCGATGGCGTCGATCGCCTGCTCGACCTCTGTAGTCAGGTCGCGGCCCAGCACCGGCGCCGGATCTCGACCTCCGAACTCAACCGGTTCTTCGCCGAGGTGTGCGAGGTGGTGCCGCCGCCGATCTGGAAGGGCAAGCCGGTCCGCATCCACTACCTGACCCAGGCCGCGGTCCGCCCGCCGACGTTCATCCTGATGACCAACCAGGCCCTCGGCGTGTCGCCGGCCTACCGCCGCTTCCTCGCCAATCAGCTCCGCAAGCGTTACGGCTTCCGCGGCACGCCGCTGCGGGTGTTCGCGCGGTCGCGCCGCGAACCGGAATGAGCCGCATCGCCTGGCCGAGGCTCGCTGGAACTGCTCAGAAGTAACCCCAGCGCCAGGTCGATCGCACCGTCACCGTGAGCGTGGTGGTGTCGCTGGCGAAGCTGGTGACCGCCGCCGCCACGCCCCACGATCGGGCCCGGCCGCGCAGGACGTCGACGCCGCCGCCGAGCTCGAGCGCCGGCTCGACCCCGGTGGTGAACGGCCCGCCGCCGGTGACCAGCACCCCGACGCCGAGCGCGACGTACGGCACGTAGCGCAGCACGTCGAGCCGGTAGGTGAGACCCACTGTCGCCAGGCCGGTGCCGGCGAGGCCGCCGCCGCCGTAGATCGCGCCGGCGAGCTGGACCCGCCAGGACGCGTCGTCGCCGAAGCCGCGCTCGTAGGTGGCCTGGAGCGTGGCGCCGGCGGTCGGCGTCAGGGTCTCCTGGTTCCGCGCGTCGGGCGTGCCGTAGGTCGCGTAGCCGGCGCCCGCCGACGCCGCGGACTCGCCATCGCCGGCCCGGGCCGGGGCCACCACGGCCAGCGTGCTCAGCGCGGCGAGCAGGACGCGTGCGGCGACGGGCCGGGGCCGGGCAACGCGACGAGCACCGGGGCGCACGCGCTCAGCATCGTCGATTCCCGTGCCGGCGCAACCCCCTCATGGAGCCGATCTCGCGCGCTCCCTCAGGCAACCGCGCCTGCCCGCCAGCGGTCCCATGCTGCGAGCAACCTGCACCCGCGCGATCACCCGGCTCAACGCCGAACCGCGCGAATTGACTCGTATCAGTCCGGGTGTTATGCACCCGCCTCGATCTTCCCGAGGCATCCCCGTGGCACGCGAACAGAACCAGCCCGAAGAGCACGATCCGACCCTCGGTCCCGTCGTCAGCGCGGTCCACGTCGGCGGCGAGTCGATCCTCGACCGCCTGCTGCCGCACGCGAAGAAGATCGGCCTGGCGCTGCTCGGCGCCGCCTTGCTCGTCACGGCGATCTTCACCTATCGCTACGTGCAGCACCGCAAGTCCGAGCGCGCGACCACCCACGTGGTCAAGGCGCTGGAGCTGGCCGAGCGCCAGGTGTTCATCGACGACCCCGCGGCGCCGCAGCCGGCGCCCGACGAGGAGGTCTTCAAGAGCGAGCGCGAGCGCAGCGAGGCCGTGCTCGGCGCGCTGGCGAAGGCCGGCCCGGCCCGCGGCGCGGTCGCGATGGTCGAGGCCCAGAACCTCCTGCGCGACGGCAAGCTCGATCAGGCGCTGGCGCTGTACCGCAAGCACACCAGCGCCAGCGGCATCGATGGCCTCATCGCCCGCGAGGGCGTCGGCATCGCGCTCGAGGCCCAGGCCGCCGCGGCCAAGGATCCGGCCGCGCGCCAGAAGCTGCTCGAGGACGCGCTGGCCGCGTTCCAGGCGATCCAGCCCGACGACAAGGGCCCGCGCCGCGACTACGCACTGTATCACTCGGCCCGGCTCCTCGAGGAGCTCGGCAAGCCGACCGAGGCCGCCGCCGCGCTCGAGCAGGCGCTGGCCGCGGTGCCCGACACCGCGCTCGAGCCGGTGATCCGCAACCGGCTGTCCGCCCTCGGAAAGGGCTCGTGAACCCAGGCCGGATCGCTCCTCGCGGCGCGCGCAACCACGATCGTCGTGGGGCCGCGCGGGCGTGGCTCGGCCGGACCCTGCTCGCGGTCGCGCTGACCGGCGGCCCGATCGCCGGCGCGCTCGGCTGCGTCGGTCTGCCGCCGTCGGAGGAGGCCCGCGCCGATCTCGGCCGGCCGGTGCTGCGGCTGCGCTGGAAGGTCCTCACCAGCGACCACGGCAAGACCCGCCAGCCCCAGGAGTTCGCCGGGGTCGCGGCCGCGGGCGCGTTCGTCTACGGCGGCGCGACCGGCGGGCGCTTCTTCGCGCTGTCGTCGGAGACCGGTGCGGTCCGCTGGAGCCAGCCACTGGGCTCGGTCAGCTCGCGGCCGGTGATCGGCCCCGACCGCCTGTTCGTCGGCACCAACGACGGCGAGCTGCTCGCGGTGTCGCTCGATCACGGCGACGTGCTGTGGCGCTACACCACCCGCGGGCCGATCCTCGCCACGCCCCGGCTGGTCGGCGACACCGTGGTCTTCACCAACGAGGCCGATCAGGTCTACGCGCTCGACGCCCGCACCGGCGAGTTCCGCTGGCAGTACAAGGGCGAGACTCCCGAGGAGTACACGCTGCGCGGCCACTCGGGCGCGACCGTCGACGGCGACCTGGTCTACACCGGCTTCGGCAGCGGCACCTTCGTCGCGCTGCGCCTCGGCAACGGCTCGGTGGCGTGGTCGACCCAGCTCAAGGGCGAGGACGACCGCTTCGTCGACGTCGACGCGACCCCGGTCGTGGTCGGCGACACCATCTACGTGACGTCGTCGTCGGGCGGCGTGTGGGCGCTCGACAAGACCACCGGCCTGGTCCGGTGGCGGATGCCGCTCGAGGGCCCGACCGCGAGCGCCGCCCAGGGCGCGGCCGGCGGCCTCACCAGCGATGGCGAGCGGCTCTACGTCACCGCGGCCGAGCTCGGCATTTATGCCCTCGACCTCGAGGGCAACATCCTGTGGCGACAGGGCGCGCGCGGCGGCGGTGAGCCGGCGGCGCCGGTCGTGGTCGGCGACAAGGTCATCTACGTGATGGCCGACGCTGGCCTGTTCATCGCCGACAAGCGCACCGGCGCGCTGCTGCAGTGGTTCGATCCGGGCGACGGGGTCTCGGCCGAGCCCGTGATCGTCGACGACGAAGCCTACGTGCTGTCGAATCGCGGCGTCCTGTACGCCCTGGATCTGCAGTAGGCCGTCGCCGCGGTCGTGGGGATGGGCGTCGACGTGCTGAACGTCGTCGTGGACGTGGAAGTGGACGTGGACGTGGTCGGCGACGGCGCCGTGGACGTCGTCCCCAAGTCCGTTGCCGGTCGTGGGCCGAAAACGACGAGAGCCACGCACGGGGCGTGGCTCTGGCGGTTCAGTCAGCGAGGGTCAGCGGGGAGGATAGCCACCACCGCCCTGGGGAGGGTAGCCGCCACCGCCCTGAGGAGGGTAGCCGCCACCGCCCTGGGGAGGATAGCCGCCGCCCTGCTGCGGATAGCCACCGCCACCCTGAGGAGGATAGCCGCCACCCTGCTGCGGGTAGCCCGGCGGCATCTGCGGGCGCGGGGGTGGAGCGGTCCAGCCCGACGCGGCGCCGTGGCGCATCAGCGAGAAGGCCGCGGCCGCGCCGTACACCACCAGGTGGGCGAGGGTCGACGACAGCTGGTCCCACTTGCCACCCGCGAAGATGCCAACGATCAGGCCGTTGAGCGACATGATCGCCATCAGGCCTGTGCCGAGCGCGAGGACACCCAGCGCGTAACGCTCGACCTGCTGGGCGGTAGCGTTGTTGGTACGCGGCAGGAACATCATGCCGAACGCGCCCGCGACGGCCCCGCCCGAGAGGATACCGGCCAGCGGGAACTTGACCCGCGCGAAGCCGCCCTTGAAGCCACCGAGGATGAAGACGATGATCGAGTCGATGCCGGTCAGGACCCCGACGATCCCGGCGAGGATGAACGACCACAGGACCAGCTTCGAGCCGATCTGCTTGTCGTCCTTGCTCGGCCGGTCGTCTCGCCGGTCGAGCAAGATGAAGAAGTAGCCGAGGGCCACGAACACCGGCGTGATGAACATCGCCGGGTTGGCTGCGGCCGCGCCAAGTGCTTCGAGGGGATTGCCTTCCATACTCATATCCTCCGTGGTCTTCTTCTTACACGCCGTGAGGAAGAGCAGCGCGATCGCCATCATCCTGGGCGCATGGGCCCCGATGAGGTTGTTCAGCCGGCCGCGCAACGTCCCCACGCCGCCGACATTACACCGGATCGACGAACGCGGGGCCCGGGCGGGCGATCAAATAGCCCTGTAGATAGTCGCAGCCGAGGTGCCGCAGGATGTCGGCCTCACCCTCGGTCTCGACGCCTTCGCCAATGACGCGGACGCCGCTGTCGCGGCACAGCTCGATGATCGAGGCGGCCAGGCGCTGCTTGACCGGGTGGGTGTCGAGGTCGCGGACCAGCGACATGTCGAGCTTCACGAAGTCGGTGTCGAGCGGGGTCAGGTGGCCCATGCGGGCGTGGCCGCCGCCGAGGTCGTCGACCGCGATCGCGTAGCCGATCTCGCGGAGCTCGGCGACTCGGTCGGCGAGGTTGGCCAGGCCGTCGAGCGAGCTGCGCTCGGTGATCTCGAGGACCACGCGCCGGGCCAGGCGGGTCAGCGGCGAGAACGGCGACGACAGCGTCGGATCGAACAGGTCGCGCAGGTGGAGGTTGACGAACACCAGGCCGCGCTCGACGGGCGCGCTCGTGAACGTGGTGGCGACCAGGGTGCGGACCAGCCGGCCGAGCTGGGTCGTGCGCTCGAGCCGCTCGGCGACGTCGAGCAAGATGCCGACGTGCGACAGCTCGGCGTCGCGGCAGCGGAGCAGGGCCTCGTAGCCGAAGCGGCGCGAGCCGGTGGCGGCGACGATCGGCTGGAACGCCATCCACACCTGCGGCATCGCGCGGTCAAACATCGCCTCGAGGTGGCCGAGCGAGCGGCCACGCCCGGGGGCTTCGAAGTCCATCGACGAGATCGTCGCCGGTTCGTTCATGGCGGGCCGAGCGTAGCGCAGCGCGACGGCCAGCGCGTCACCTCCAAAGGGTGAGCGCCGGGGTACCCGCGCACGAACGTCGGCGAGGATCGTGCGACGCGTACCGAGCCCGTGCGGGCGACTCGTATCGCGGCCCGCGGCGATTCACAACTCTTCACAGGGTTGGCCAAAACCAACCCTGTGTTGTCGATCGATCGGCCCGGCACCGACGAGGGTTGGCCGCCGCGCCCCGCCGAGTCTTCGAAGACCCTATTCTGGCCAACCCTCTCAGGCGAAGCGGCGCAGGTGCTCGCGGAAGTCGCCGACCACCGCCGATGCCGCGTGGCCGTCGTAGTGACCCTGGCTTGCGGAACCGCTTACGGAAGCGGTCGCAAGACCCTGGATCCTGTCCCCACGTTTGGAAATGACGTCGCGGAATCGTTCTTATGTAAACTCTGGACCGATGAGATCTGGCGTGCACCACTGCCGCACCATCTTCTCGACCATGCGGCTCTGCTCATCGAGCACGAACATGCCCGACGATATCACCGTCGACCTGATCGTTGCCGTGGTCGTGATCGGCGACGGCGACGCGCTCGCCGCCTTACCGGACCCGCGCCGCCAGCCGCTTGATCTCCTCGCCCGACAGCCCGCTCGCGGCCTCGATCGTCACGCTCGCGACCCGGCCGGTGCCGACCTCGGTCGCCTCGACGTGCAAGATGCCGTCGGCGTCGAGGTTGAACGTCACCTCGACCCGGGCCCCGCCGCGCGGCGCGGCCTGGAGGTCGCCGAGGATGAACCGGCCCAGCCGGCGGTTCTTGGACGCCTGGCCGTGCTCGCCCTGCACCACCTCGATCGCGACGAACGTCTGGTCGTCCTCGGTGGTCGCGAACACCTTGCGCTCGCGGGTCGGGATGCTGGTGTTGGCCGCGATGATCACGCTCGTCCGGTCGCCGGTGACCTTGACCCCGAGGTCGTGCGGCGTGACGTCGAGCAGCACCACCTCCTGCAGCTCGCCGCCGATGATGCCGGAGTGGACCGCCGCGCCCATCGCCACGCTCTCGTCGGGGTTGACCCCCTTGTGCGGGGTCTTGCCGAAGATCGCGACCACCTGCTCCTGCACCGCCGGCATCCGCGACATGCCGCCGACCAGCAGCACCTGATCGATGTCGGCGGGGCCGCAGCGCGCCAGGTCGAGCGCCTTGCGGCAGGGCGGCTCCAGCCGGGCCAGCAGGTCCTTGCAGGTCCGCTCGAGATCGGTGCGCGACAGCGTGCGGGAGAAGTGCAGCGGGCCACCGGACGCGATCGCGATGAACGGCAAGTTGATGTCCGTGGTCAGGGTCGACGACAGCTCGATCTTGGCCTGCTCCGCCGCCTCCTTGAGCCGCTGCAGCGCGACCGCGTCGGTGCGCAGGTCGACCCCGTGCCGGCCGGCGAACTCGTCGGCCATGAGCGCGATCACGGCGCGGTCGAAGTCGTCGCCGCCGAGCGCGGTGTCGCCGCAGGTCGCGAGCACCTCGAACACGCCGTTCTCGATCGCGAGGATCGAGATGTCGAAGGTGCCGCCGCCGAGGTCGAACACCGCGACCCGCTGGTCCTGCTGGTTCTGGACGCCGTAGGCCAGCGCCGCCGCGGTCGGCTCGTTGAGGATCGCGCGGACCGTGAGCCCGGCGATCGCGCCGGCGTCCTTGGTCGCCTGGCGCTGGACGTCGTCGAAGTACGCCGGCACCGTGATCACCACCTCGGTGATGCCCTGGCCCACGTAGTCCTCGGCCACCCGCTTGAGCTTGGCCAGGACGTGGGCCGAGATCTCCTGCGGCGAGCGCGGCTGGCCGTCGATCGACACCCAGGCGTCGCCGTTCTTGGCCGCGGTGAGCTGGTACGGCAGGACGCCCAGGATCCGCTGGACCTCGACGTCGGCGAGCTTGCGGCCGATCAGCCGCTTGACCCCGGCCACGGTGCGGGTCGGATTCGTGATCATCTGGCGCTTCGACGCCGCGCCGACCACGACGTCGCCGTCGACGTTCCACGACACCATCGATGGCGTGGTCCGCCCGCCCTCCTGGTTGTGGATCACCGTCGGCTCGCTGTGCTCGAGCACGGCGATACACGAATTGGTGGTCCCCAGATCGATCCCGATGATGCGACTCACGACGTCGCGAGTGTAAACGGTTGTCGAGGTCGGGGCAGCTTTCGACCCCGGGCGCTACCCCGAGCTTGCCCCATACAACCGGTCGGGCGTGACCGGGTTTAGCGGCCGAGGCCGGTGCTCTCGAGCGCCCAGCGCGCCAGCCCGAGGCCCGGATCGCAGGCCAGGGCCCGTTGCCACTCGGTGCGGGCCTCGCTGTCACGACCGAGTTGGAACGCGCTCCAGCCTTGCGCGTAGTGGAGGTACGCCCGGTAGCGGCCGTCGGCGGGGGCCTCGGTCGCGAGCTGCTCGAGCTCGACCCGCGCGTCCGACCAGCGCTGACCGCGGATCGCGGCGAGGGCCCGCTCGAAGCGGTCGTGGGTCCGGGCCGCCGCGTCGGAGACCGCCTTGATCTCCTCGGCAGTGAGCCGGGGCTGCTTGCCGGGGACGGTGCTCGACGGCCGCTGCCGGCGTGGCGGTGGGCTCGGTTCGAACGTCGCGGGGGGCATGATCGGCGGACGCGGCGCCGGCGCGGGCGGGACGATCGGCGCGCGGGTGCTGGTGGCCTGGACTGGCGGCGCCATCGGCGGACGCGGCGCGGGCGGGACGATCGGCGCGCGGGTGCTGGTGGCCTGGACCGGCGGCGCCATCGGCGGACGCGGCGCGGGCGGGACGATCGGTGCGCGGGTGCCGGTGGCCTGGACCGGCGGCGCCATCGCGGGGCGCGGCGCCGGCACGGCCTGGACGACCGGTGAGCGCA
>JAYVSF010000280.1:0-2110 GCA_043775605.1 Myxococcales bacterium | reverse complement strand
GGACTGTCAGAAGAAGATCATCATGGCCGACATGCCGGCGATGCCGCCGCCCGCGCCGCCCCCGGCCCCATAGGCGACAGGCCTCACCCGGGCGCGTCGCCCTGGTCGCGGGCGGCGCCGTCGACCCGCACAGTGCCCTCGGGGTGCTCCTGGGTCATCATCAGCGCCATCGCCGGGGTCACCGGCACGATCGCGTCGGCCTCGTCGCCGAAGAATTCGCTGCGTTCGTAGCGCCGCACCAGGTGGCGCAGCAGGACCGCGGCGGTCGCGGCCAGCGGCACCGCGAGCAGGATGCCGATGAAGCCGAGCAGCTTGCCGCCGGCCAGCACCGCGAACAGCGCGGCCGACTCCGACAGGCCGACCTTGTGGCCGACGATCTTGGGCGTCAGCACGGCCGCCTCGAGCAGGTGCAGCACGAGGAACGCCCCACCGACCGAGCCGGCCACCACCCCGCCCGGCCAGTTGAGCACCAGCACCACCGCGGTGACGGCGGCGCCGACGAACGTGCCGATGAACGGGATGATGGTGAGCGCGCCGACCACCAGGCCGAGCGGGATCGCCAGCGGCAGGCCGATGGCCCAGAACGCGATCGCGTACAGCACCGCGAGCAGGCTGGTGACGATGGCCTGGCCGCGCAGCCAGCCCGACACCACCGCGTCGATCTCGCCGAGCACGTCCTTGACCGAGGTCCGGCGGCGCGGCGGCACGCCCCGCATCAACCGCTCGGTGATGGTCGGCCACTCGAGCAGCAGGTAGTACGAGAACAGCAGCGTGAGCAGCAGCTCGACGACGTAGGTCAGCACCGAGAACGCGCCGCCCAGCGCCACCGCCGCCAGGTGATCGAGCGGGCCGAGGGTGTTCTCGAGGATGCCCTTGAGCTCGTCGGCGTTGAGGTGCGAGTTAAGATCGAACTTGAACCACTGCATCGATAGCTCGTGGGCACGGTCGAGCATCGCCGGCAGGCCGTCGATGAAGACCTCGACCTGCGGCGGCACGTACAGGATGACGACGGTGATGACCGTGCCGAGGAGGCCGGCGAACAGGAGGAGCAGCAGGCGCGCGCCCGTCGCCCGCGACAGGCCGCGCGCGACCAGCCGCTCGAGCACCGGGTCGAGCATGTACGCGACCGTGAGCGCGACCATGACCGGCCACAGGATCGAGGCCAGGTGCGAGAGCGAGCTCCAGCCGATGTAGACGATCGTCAGGATCAGCAGCAGGCGCACCAGCGTGACGATCACGGCGTCGCCGTTGAGGGTGGCGGCGACGTGGTGGATGCGTCCATGTCCGCCCGGCTGCCCCGGCGGCGACGGGGATGCGGACGAGGACGACGCGGCGGGCGGCGACGTGGGCGGCGGCGGCTCGATCACGCCGTCATCGTACCCCGCAGGCCACGGCGACGGGCGCGGGCGGGGCTCGCTATGGGAGCAGCGGCGCCAGCTCGATGTCGAGGGTCAGGCGCTGACCGGGCGCGAGGTCGAGCTCCTGGTAGTGGACGAAGTAGGCCTCGTGGCGCAGCTCGAGCCGGTGGAGGCCGGGATCGAGGGCGACCCCGCCGCGCAGCTCGTCGACGGTGCCGATGAACGAACCGTCGATCCACAGGCTGGCGTCGGCCACCGCGGTGCGGATCCGGACCACCGCGTCGGCGGCGGTGACCTTGGCCGGCCGCTGCGGGGTGCCGCCCCGACAGCCGGGCCCAGCGACGGCGCCCGCGACGGCCAGGCTGGCGACCAACGCGAGGCCGAGCCGGCGGCCCAGGCTCACGGCGCGCTCCGGGCCACGATCTCGACCGCGTCGTCGGTGACGTCGATCGAAGCGTCGAGCCCGTCGGCGGTCCGCAGGTGGCCGGCGATGCGGCTCGGGCTCAGGCCGTCGACCTCGAGCGCGACCTGGCCACGGGCGACGCCGGCGAAGATGACCTTGGGATCGCCGGGCGCCGAGGCCAGGCGGGCCCAGACCGCCGCGACCACCGGCCACGGCGCAATCCCGCGGATCCGGACCGTGGTGCCGTGGGGCGCGCCGATCGGCGGGGTGTCGACGACCGGCGCCGGCCGGGTCGGCGCGAGGCCGAGCCCGCCGCCGAGGCCGCCGCGACCGCGGTCATCACCGCCGG
>JAYVSF010000279.1:0-8050 GCA_043775605.1 Myxococcales bacterium | reverse complement strand
GGCCACCTCGACAGCCTGCGCTGCGGCTCGTGGCTGGTCGAGCCGGGCGGGGTCAAGGACGCGATCGTCCACGACTGGTACCACCGCGGCCAGCGGGTCGCGCACCTCTCGCCAAGCTTCGGTCACTGCGACGGCGAGGGCACCGTCGTGGTCAGCGAGCTGCCGCCGGCGCTGATGCCGGCGGATCCGACCGGCCACTGGCGCTGCGTGACCCGCACCGCCCATGGCCAGCTGATCGGCCTGCGCGACTTCGACGTCGTCACCGACACGCCGAGCCCGTGGGTCCTGCCCGCGACCGCGACCCCGACCCCGAGTCCGAGTCCGATTCCGAGTCCGAGCACCCTCGACGCTGGCCTCCCGTCACCGACGCCCATCGACGCGACGATGGGCCACGACGCCGGTCAGTAGCGCAGCGCGACCGCGAGGTGGAAGCGGCCGCGCGGGTTGTCGCCGAGGTGGGGCGCCAGCGGCACCGCGTACTCGACCGACAGCGCGCCGATCGGCAAGAGCCAGCGCAACGCCATGCCGGCCGACGGCCGGATCGAGCTGGTGGTCACCGCCGACCACGAGTTGGTGACCACGCCGGCGTCGGCGAACAGCGCCGACGCCACCGGGATGCCGAACAGCTGCCACAACGTCACCTGGGCGTCGACGGTCGCGAGCGCGCGGATGTTGCCGCCGGCCGGCAGGAGCCGGATCTGGCAGAGCCCGCCCGCGGTCGGGTGGGCGGGGTCGCAGCCCCCGTCGAGCGGCGGCACCGGCACCGCCACCAGCTCGGTCGCCAGCCGGTCCTCCTCGAAGCCGCGCACGGTGTCGTCGCCGCCGGCGAAGAACCGCTCGACCTCCGGCAACAGCACCGAGGTGCCGAGCGGGATGCCGTGGTCGTAGCGGCCATCGGCGCGCAGCTGCAGCCGGCCGCGGGTCCAGAAGCCCTGGCCGAGCCCGCTCAGCTTGGCGAAGGTGTCCTGGCCGAGCAGCCAGCGATGCGCGACCGCGGCGCCGCCCTCGAGCCGGAAGCCGGTGGTCGGCGCCAGCGGGTTGAGGTTGCCGCTGGCGTCCTTGCGCTGGTCCCACGACAAGGTCAGCCCGAGCGTGCCGGTCCGGGTCTGGATCGGGTTCTGGGTGATCGACGTCGCCAGGCCGGCCGGGCGGATCGCGTCCTCGTCGCGGCTGCGCTGGCGGACGTCGTAGCGCAGGGCCGCGGTCACCAGCTGGGCGCCGCGGTGGTCGTCGCGCGGCCGCTCCCACGACCGCACCGCCGCCAGCGAAGCGCCGAGCGACCGCAGATCGCCGAACCGCGCGGTGACCTGGTTGCGCACGAAGCCCGCGACCTCGGTGTCGAAGCGCGCGCCCAGCAGCGACGCGGTCAGCCAGCGCGGCAGCCGCAGGCTGGCCTCGGCCGACTGGTACTCGGTGCCGAACGTGAGCGCGGAGTCGAGCCGGATCCCGAGGCCGCCGAGGTTGGGCGCCACCGGCTTGGCCCGCAAGAACCAGCCGTTTTGCTGCGAGTACCCGACCTCGACGTCGACCTGGCCGAACAGGTCGTAGCGCTCCTCGACCTTGACCACGACGTCGACCGTGGTCTCGCGGGTCTGCTCGAAGTTGATCAGGTCGAACGCGACGTTGTTGAACAGGTTGGTCGAGCGCAGCCGACGCAGGCCGCCGGTCTGCAGCTCGGCGGTGAGCGGCGCGCCGCGCGCGAAGCCAAGCTGATCGCGGATCACCCAGTCCTGGGTGCGAAAGTTGCCGCGAATCACGACCTCGCCCAGGTGCAGCTCCTGCTTCTCCTCGATGTTGAAGGTCACGGCCACGTGCTGGTCGTCGCCCGGCAGCGGGGTCGCGCTGGCCGTGACCACCGCGCGCGGCCGGCCCAGGCTCCAGTACCAGTCCTTGAGCGCCTGGGCCTCGGCGTCGAGCGTGTCCTTGAGGTACGGATCGCCGGGGTGGACGTGGAGGCGGTCGCGGATCCGGGCCTCGTCGCCGGCGAACCGGCCGCCGGTGGCGCCGCCCTCGAAGACGATCTCGATCCGCTGGATCACGGTGCGCGGGCCCTCGTCGATGTCGAACCGGAGCTCGACCGCCTTGGGCGCGACCTCGGCCGCGACCTCGGCCGCTGACACCGCCGCCGACACCCAGCCGGTGCGGCGCGGCGCCACGGCGAGCCGGACCTTCGCGGCGAGGAACCCGCGGCTCCGGTACAGGCGCTCGAGCCCGGCGACGTCGGCAGCGAGCTGGTCGCGGGTCGGATAGCTCGGGGTGGTGAACAGCCGGAAGCTGGCGGTCGACCGAGTCGCGATCGCGTCGGTCAGCGCGCTCGTCGCCAGCGTGCACGGCGCGACCACGCCGCCCTCGCCGTGGCAGACGAACTCGACCGCGCGCACCACCCGCGGCACGCCCGGTTCGATCCGGTAGACCACGCGATCGAACGCGCGCAGCCGGACCCGCTCGCTGGTCACCACGACGTCGAGGTAGCCGCGGGCCTGGTACGTGCTCTCGAGGGCGCGGGCCGAGGCCGCGACCTCGATGTCATCGGCCGACGTCGCCGCGCCGAACGTGAGCTGCCCGGCCAGCAGCTCGTCGGGGAAGGCGTCCTTGTCGTTGCCCTCGAACACGACGTCGATCTTGCGGCGGGGGTCGACCGACACCGTGAAGTCGACCTTCTTCGACGCGCGATCGAACGAGGTCAGCGGGTCGAAGTCGGTCTGGACCCGGACCGCGGGGTAGCCGCGGCGCTGGAACCGGCCGATGACCCGCTCGATGTCGGCCTGGAGCTGGGCCCGGGTGAAGCGGCAGCGGCCGAGCACGCAGGCCCAGCCGTGGTCGAACTCCGACGCGATGTCGGCGTCGGACAGCGCCAGCCCGCCGCCGGTCTGGGCCGCGTTGGTGACCGTCACCTTGCCGACCCGGTAGCTGGGGCCGAGGCTAGCCCGGACGGTGACCTTGGCCCCGTAGCGCCCGACCCGCGCGATGCCGACTGTGGCCTTGGCCTCGAAGAAGCCCTCGTCCCGCAGGTACGACTCGATGCGCTCGGTCTCGTCGGCCTGTCGCTTCTGGAGGATCGACACCACGCCCGGCCGGGGCGGCGGATCCCACGGCAGGTAGACGCCGGGTCGCATGCGCATCCGGCGCCGGACCTCGTCGTCGAGCAGGACGTCGTAGAACCGCTGCGACAGGTGGACGTCGACCCAGCGGACCATCAGGATCGGCTCGAGGCTGAGCGTGGCCACGACCTCGCCCTTGGCCGGCCGGGTCACCACCAGATCGACCAGGTGATAGCCGAGGCGCTCGCAGGCCTCGGCCAGCTCGGTGCGCGCGCTCGCGGTCAGCGCGCGGTGGGTCCGCAGGTCGGCGTCGAGCAGGGCCCGGACCTGGGCCGGCGGATCGATGAACGTGCCGGTGACCTCCCACCGCGTCCACTGCGCGGGCGGCTCCGCCAGCGGGGCGGGCGGCGTCGGCGCGGCCACCGGCGTCGTCGGCGGGCTCGGCTGCGCGGTCGCCACCGCGGTCCACGCGCCCACGACGAGCGCGATCAGGTCCAGGCGCGCCGCGCTCATCGGGCCAGGATCCGCCGGATCATCAAGGGCAAGACCACCTTGACCTCGACATCCTTGACGTCGCGCTCGGCCGCGTCGTCGTAGTTCTTGCGCAGGTACGACAGCTGGCCCGACAGCTTCACGCCGAACACCGGGAACCGCAGCTCGACCTTGCCGTTGAGCGTCGAGCCCCGTGACGTCCGCTCGAGGTCGCCGATCAGGCCGAGGTTCTCGAACAGCCGCTTCTCGCCGTGGAACCCGAACGACGCCAGGTTGAGCTCGATGCGGGCGACGTCGAGGCCCGACAGATCGCGCAGCGTGTCGGCGATGCCGCGGGTCAGGATGTCGCCGGCCAGCTGGCGGACCAGCTCGTCGGTGTAGCCCCGCGAGGTGTCGGTCGATGGATCGATCCGGGTCGGGTCGCTGCCGATCGCGGTGGACCCGAGGTTGCGGCGGAACTGATCAGGGGTGCGGCCTGACAGCAGCAGGGTCAGGGTCTGGGCCTTGTTGAGGCCGCTGCTGGTGCCGAGGTCCCAGGTCAGGCGCGCGAGCGGCCCGGCCAGGCGCAGCGTGATCAGGTGATCCTGGCCGGTGGGGTCGCGGTAGTCGGCCTCGCTGGTCACGGCCAGCTCGATGGTGTCGGCCGACAGCGGCACCAGCGGCGAGAAGCTGGCGACGACGGTGGTGCGGGTGAACTTGGCGCGGAAGCCGGTCAGGAGCACGGTGCCGCGCGAGATCTGGATGGTGCCGCCCAGGCGCGGATCGCGCGGCGTGCCGGTGATCGCGACCGAGCCGAGCGCGTCGAGGTTGAACAGGTTCGACAGCGCGGTGAACCGGCGGACGTCGACGTCGATCGCGAGCCGGGCGTTGGCCAGCGGCGCCCACGCCTCCCAGATCGGCGGCGCCGCCGGGCCGGCCGCGGCCGCGGGCCGCAGGAACTCGCCGATGTCGAAGTTCTGGATGAAGCGGCCGTCGACCACGGTGACCGCGCCGCCGATCGCGAGGTCGCCGCTCTGGCTGAGCACCATCCGCAGATCCTGGACGTCCATCACCAGATCGAGCGCGCGCCCGAACCGGAACGGCACCGCGTCGGCCGAGGCGGTGAGGTCGGCGCCGACCACCGCGCCGTCGGCGAGATCGATCACGCCGTTGATGCCGCGCAGCCGGCCCTCGTCGTCGACCGTGCCGCCGACGTTGTCGAAGGTGAGGTCGGTGGTGGTGAACGACACCCCGCCCTCGGTCAGGGCCAGCTCGCGGCGCAGCGCGCGTGGCAGCACGGTCAGCGGCTGGCTGCGGTCGAACGTGAGATCGCCGCTGACGGTCGGCACCGGGCCGGTGCCGGTCAAGGTCAGGCTCAGGTCGGCCGTGCCGCTGGCCTGGGAGAACACGGTCGGCGCCACCGCCAGCAGCATCTCGCCGGCCAGCTCGCCCTCGACGATCACGCCCCACCGGGTCGGGACCAGCCCGCGCAGCACGACGCCCCCGGTCACCGTCAGGGTCGGGCGCTCGGTCGAGAACCCGTCGTCGACCTCGACCGACATGCCGGTGATCGACAGCTCCTGCCGATCCGACAGCTCCATGCGGCCGCTCGGGATCCGCAGGATCGCGTCCTGGCGGGGCAGGTGGAGCGCGACCGCGGCGAGGTCGAGGCTGGCCTGCAGCCGCGGCGCGGCGGCGGTGCCGGTGACGTGGGCGGTGAGGGTGGCGGTACCCTCGGTGCGATCGAAGTAGCGGCCGAGCAGCGGCTGGGCCCGGGCCAGCTCGAGCTGGCCGTGCGCCGACAGGTCGAGGGTGGCGCCGCCCGCCCGGCCCTCGAGGGTGAGCGGGCCGAGCGGGGTCGACAGGGTCGCGCCGCCGACGATCCGCACCTCCTTGCCGTCGTAGGCCAGCTCGATCGGCGCGGCGGCCCGCACGGTCAGCGGCACCGGCTCGCCGTCGGGCCCGGGCAGGGTCGTCGAGATCGACAGGTCGCTGAGCGCAAGGCTGGCGATCAGCGGGGCCGCGGGATCGCCGAGCGCGGTCTGGACGCGGACCCGACCCGAGGTCCACGCCCGGGTTCCGGCCGGCAGGCCGAGCGCCTCGACGTCGACGAAGGTGTCGAGCTCGAGCTGGGTCAGCTCGGCGGTGAGGTCGAGCTGGTAGGGCGCGACCGTGGTCAACTGGCCGGCGATCGCGATCCGGCCGTCGAGCAGCGAGCTGGCGAACGTGATCCGACCGGGACCGTCGGCGTGGACGGTGAGCTCGCCGTCACCGAGGTGGGCCCGCTCGAGCCAGGCCCGGGTCACCGCGATCGTGCCGTCGACAGTGGGCGCGGCCAGGGTGCCGCCCAGGGTCAGGTCGCTAGCGTCGAGCACGGCGTCGGCCGGCAGCACGGTCCCGGCCAGGGTCGCCAGCGCCGCCAGCGGCAGGTCGTGGATGGTCGCGACCCCGCCCAGGCGCTGGCCGCGGTCGATCGACGCCGCCAGCGCGAGGGTGCCGCCGGCCTCGCGCCGCGCGCGCGCCACCGCGCACCGGCCACCGGCCTTGGCGACCGCGGTGCAGGCCTGGCGGACCTCGGGATCGAAGCTCGGCGGCGCCAGCTTGCCGCAGGCGTCGAGCACCGATGGCGTGCGATCGAGCCACAGCCCGACGTCGGCGTAGGGCTCGCCGGCGATGGTCACCTTCGGCGCGCAGGCCCAGCCCGCGACGTCGAGCTGGCGCACGGTCGGCGGGCCCTGCAGGGTCAGGTCGGCCGAGGCCTTGCCGCTGACGTCGTCGACGCAGCCGCGCAGGCTGGCGAGCTCGATCTTGCGGGCGGTGACCCGGACGTGCTGCAGCTCGGTGGTGGGTGCGAGCCTGACCGTGCCGGTCGCGCGCAGCGGGCCGCCCAGGCTGCCGGTGCTGGCGTCGAGCTGGAGGAGGTCGCCCTCGTAGTGGACCGTGCCGCCGAGGCTGCCGACGCACGGCACCCGGTCGAGGCGCGACTTCGTGACGTCGACCTTCGGCTGGTCGAGCGTGCCGCCGATGCTGAACTCGATCGTGCCCGAGGTGCTGCCGCCGCTCGGCCGTGGCTTGGCGGTCGGCCTGGGCGCCGGCGCGGTCGGCGGTCGCGGCGCAGGCGGCGCGGGCTGGCCCTGGACCCGCGGCCCGGTGCCCGCGCGGGCGTGGGTGGCCCCCGCCGACCGTGATCGCGGCGCCACCACCGGCGCGACGACCCGGCGCCGGACCGCGTTCGCGGGCACCGGTCGGCCCCGCACCTGCGGCCGCGGCTTCGGCGGGACCGGGCACGCCATCCGCCGGACCAGGCTGTTGAGATCGCCGCTCTCGACCTTGCCCTTGAGGTTGAGCTCGCTGGTGGCGGTGTTGACGTCGCCGCCGATGGTGCCGGCGGTGGCCTCGAACTGGGTGCGGACCGCGTCGAGGTGGACCTTGCCGAACGCGATGTCCGAGGTGATCGACCCGCCCTCGACGGTCAGCCGGCCGAGCTTGAGCTGGTAGTCGTCGAGCTTGTAGACCAGCGCGGTGTCGCCCTTGTCGCGCCGGACCCGCACGTGGCCCGACAGCTTGCTGCCGAACGCATGCTCGAGGCACGGCGGCATCCGCCCGGCCAGATCGATCGGCTCGTCGATCCGGGCCGTGCCGTCGACCTTGAACGGATCCTCGTCGGTGCCGTTGCCACCGAACGTGCCCGACAGCGTGACCTTGCCGCCGGCGCCGCGACCGACGAACTCGTCGACCGCGCCGCGATCGACCACGAGATCGTAGACCACGTGCAGGGCCTCGAGCTCGAGGTGCAGCGCCGGCTCGAGCAGGGCCAGGTCGTAGGTCAGGCCGGTCAGGGTCAGATCGATCTTGGGATACGCGATGATCGGGCCGGTGATCTTGGCGACGATCGCCACGTCGTCGCCGCCGAGGTCGGGATCGAACGTGTGGCGCAGCATCGGCCCGGCGTTGGCGACGGTGGCGGTGACGTCCCAGGCGCCGTCGTAGGCGTCGGCCCAGTAGTCGCGCATCGCGCCCTCGACGTGCATCCGGGCCTTGTCGAGGGTCTCGAAGTCGAAGTCGAACGCCATGGTGTTGGCCACCGGGTCGGCCGGCCAGCCCGCGGGCAGCTGGTTCATCCGCTTGACCTTGAGCGCGCTGATCGGGATCTGGTAGGTGCCGCTGAACACGCCGTTGCGGTCGGGCTCGTAGAACAGGTCGATCTCGCCGCGCGCCGACTCGGGCTGGACCGAGAAGTAGAACTTCGGCACCAGCGGGTCCGACGAGTCCATGTACAGGAAGCCGTCGGCGACCACGTCCTCGAACAGCGCGCGGAAGTCGTACGACTGGTCGCCCTTGCCGTAGGGCGTGAGCCGGACGTCGACGTCGACGTCCTGGATGTGATAGTCGCGCAGGTCGAACAGCGGGGTGGTCGTGGCCTGGACCCCGATGTAGTAGCCGGCGACGCTGCGCTTGCCGTAGAACGCGGCCAGCAGCGAGAACACGGTGGTGTCGTAGTCGTGGAGCGGGTAGGGCTCGCTGATCTCGCGCAGCAG
>JAYVSF010000278.1:0-8032 GCA_043775605.1 Myxococcales bacterium | reverse complement strand
GCGAGCTTGTTGCCGCCGGTCGCTGCCAGCGCTTCCTGGATCGCGTGCGCTTCGAGCTCGGCCACGGCCTGCGGCAGGGGTTTGATGTGGGCGATGGCGACCTCTCCGAGCGGCAGACGCGCGGCACGCCCGGGCGCCGGCAACAACGGCGTTGCCACGCTCATCGTGCCCGCGCCTTCAGGCAACGCGGGCACGCCACCACCCACCCTCAAGGCGCCGAAATGGCGCGCAGTCAGCAGCGGGTCATCGGTCATCAGCGTGGCCTGCTCGAGCACGTTGCGCAGCTCGCGGATGTTGCCCGGCCACCGGTAGGCCTCGAGCGCGCGGACCGCGTCCGGCGCCAGCTCGGGCGCGCCCCGGGGATGGTTCTCGAACATCTGGTGGGCGAGCGCCGCGATGTCCTCGGGCCGCTCGCGCAGCGGCGGCACCCGCAGGATCAGCGGGTTGATCCGGAAGAACAGGTCGCTGCGGAACCGGCGCTCGTTCACCGCCGCCTGCAGATCGACGTGGGTGGCGGCGACCAGCCGGATGTCGACCACCTTGTCGCGCACCCCGCCCACCCGGCGGTACCGCTTGTCCTCGAGGACCTTGAGCAGCTTGGGCTGGACCGCGAGATCGAGATCACCGATCTCGTCGAGGAACAGGGTCCCGCGGTCCGCGATCTCGAGCAGCCCGGCCTTGGTCGCGTTGGCGCTGGTGAACGCGCCGCGCTCGTGGCCGAACAGCTCGCTCTCGATCAGCTGGGCGTTGAGCCCGGCGCAGTTGATGTCGACCAGCGCCTCGGTCGCGCGCGGGCCGTTGGCGTGCAGCCACGCCGCGAGCACGCCCTTGCCGCTGCCGGTCTCGCCCTGGACGAGCACCGGCAGGTCCGAGCCGGCGACCCGCCGCGCGTCCTCGGCCAGCGCCCGCATCTGCGGGCTCGGGCCCCAGAACGGATCGATCGCATCCCGACGGGCCCGCGAGCGATCGGCGGCCTCGCGCCGCTGGGTCCGGCGGCGGTCGATGGTGCGCTTCACCACCTCGAGCAGCGCCGGCAGCTCGAGCGGCTTGGTCAGGAAGTGCTCGGCGCCGGCGTGGATCGCCCGCACCGCCAGCTCGATCGAGCCGTGGCCGGTCAGCACGATCACCGGCAGCTGGCTGCCCGACTCCTTGAGCCGCGCCAGCAGATCGAGCGCGGTGCCGTCGGGCAGGAGGTAGTCGACGATCGCGACGTCGAACGGCTCGCTCTCGATCGCGCGCTGCGCCGCCGCCAGCGTCGCCGCCTCGTGGGTCGCGTAGCCGAGGTCGCCGAAGTACATCGCCACCGACAACCGGACGGCCTCGTTGTCATCGAGCACCAGGACTCTGCCGCTGTTCACATGCCCCTCCGGACCGCCCGGGAGTGCAAGCCCGTGACCAGCCTGCCACGCAGCCGAGGTGCGCGAACCCTCGCCGTCATCGACCGTCGGCGAGGTGGTCCTGCGTGCGCTCATTCTGCGATCCGAGAACGGGTCATTGTGGTTTTCCAGAATGGCACCATGGCACCGGAGGGGTGAGGATCGGCCAAGCCCTGAAACATCCTCAGGCGAGTGTACGGCGCAGAAGTTGCAGTTGGTGATTTTTGTTCACGGCTCCGAACGTACCGAGCCATACAAACTTGCAGGGGGGTTTTCAATGTCGCGTGTCCGCATCGCCACGACCGCCTTCACCGTCCATCGTCTCGTCCCGAACAGCGGCCGTGGCCGCTTCCCGGTCGCCCTCGTCGCCGCCGTCGCGCTGGCCGTCGGCGGCCTCGCCGCCGCGGGGTGCAGCGAGAGCGACCCGCCCACGGTTGGGCAGAGCGACGACGCGGTGACCCTGGCCCAGTGCACCTTCTTCGCGGTCGGCGACCGGGTCCAGATCTGTCACCGCACCAGCTCGGCCAGGAACCCGTACAACATCATCAGGACCAGCGCCGCGAGCTGCGGCGGCCACTCCGGGCACGCCGGCGACTACATCACCAGCACCGATCCGGCCTCGCCGATCTACGACCCGACCTGCAACGGCCAGGGCTGCTTGCCCGAGGGCGCGCCGTCCGATCCGAGCATCGAATGCTGCACCGGCCTCGCCCCGGTCGGCGGCACCTGCCGCAACGTCGACGAGTGCCTCGCGCCCAACAACGGCGGCTGCGGCAGCGGATCCACGTGCAGCGACAACCCCACCGTCGGCGCCGCGCCGATCTGCACCGACATCAACGAGTGCGCCACCAACAACGGCGGCTGCGGCACCGGCGCCTCGTGCACCAACGCGCCGCTGTCCGGCCAGGCTCCGATCTGCACCGACATCAACGAGTGCGCCACCAACAACGGCGGCTGCGGCACCGGCGCCTCGTGCACCAACGCGCCGCTGTCCGGCCAGGCTCCGACCTGCACCGACATCAACGAGTGCGCGACCAACAACGGCGGCTGCGCCACGGGCTACTCGTGCACCAACGCGCCCGTGTCCGGCGACCCGGCGATCTGCACCCCGCCGCCGGCGGTGTGCGGCGACCACCACGTCGACGCCGGCGAGCAGTGCGACGACGGTAACAGCGTGAACGGCGACGGCTGCTCGGCGACCTGCATGCTCGAGGGCTGCCCGAGCGCGTCGGCGCCGTCGCACCAGTGGACCTTCAACGACGGCACGGCCCATGACAGCGTGGGCGGCGCCACCGGTACGCTGTTCGGCACCGCCTCCATCGCGGGCGGCGCGCTCGTGCTCGACAACCTGCTGACGGCCCCCAACCAGCACCTGACCGGTCAGTACATGAAGGCCGCGCTCCCCGATGCGGTCTCGACGAAGACGCTGGTCGTGTGGGCTAGCCTCGCCAACCTGACCCAGCACGGGGGCAGCGCGCTGACGATCGAGAATCGAATCATCGACGGCACGGGCTCGAACCACTTCGACGCCGTCGACTACGCGGAGCAGGTCGCGGGCCAGTGGATGGCGGGCAGCGACAACTTCAACCGGACGAAGGGTGGCAGCAACGGCGGCGCGGCGGAGACGTCGGCGAACGCGGTGATGCTCGCGATCGTCTATGGCACCGACAACAGCATCACGATCTACCGCGACGGCGCGCTCTACATGAACCCGGTCAGCTACATGCAGGGTGTCCTGCTGAGCTACCTCGGCGGAGCCTCCGACGCGGTCATCGGCCTGCGCCACTCGCAGTGCAACACCAACTGCTGGCTGAGCGGGACGATCGACGAGGCGCGCATCTATCCGGTCGCGCTCACCGCATGTCAGATCCAGGCGCTCCAGCCCGTCCCGCAGCCCGCCCCGGCGTGCCCGGCCGGCGCTTCGCCGTTCGGTAGCCACTGCTACGTCGCCGTGCGCAATGTTCCGCTGAACCCGGACGACGCCGAGGCCGCTTGCGTGGCGACCTACGCGGGCCACCTCGCGTCGGTGCACAGCGCCGCCGAGGACCAGTTCCTGAGCCAGCTCGTCGACCCGGCCGGCGTTGGAGGCGACGCTGGAGGCCGCACGGCGTGGATCGGCGGCATCAGCGGGCCGAGCGGCTTCTGCGCCGGCGCGACCGGCACCTACGCGTGGACCGACGGCAGCCCCTGGGATTATAACAACTGGCGCCCCAACAGCGGCTACAACGCCGAGCCGAACGGCTGCGGCGCCGGGCGAGGCTGCATCCAGCTCTGGCCCACCAACAACGCCAATCGCGCCTTGGGTTGTGGCGGCATCAACGGCTGCTCGGGCTGGAACGACGTGGGCTGCACGGTGGGGCCGAACACCTACGTCTGCGAGTTCGCGCAGCACTGAGAGCGAGGGCGATGCCCTGAAGCGAAGGCCGGCAGGCAGGGAGCGATCCCGTCTGCCGGTAGCATTTTCGGCGTGATGGTGCTGGCGCCGCGTCGATCACGCGACCGAGCGGGTCTCGCGCCGTGCGAGCTCGACCAGGAGCCGCAGGGCCTCGATCACGCGCTCCTCGCTACTGAAGTGTTCCCAGAGCTGCGGATCGAGGAAGACCGCATGGCGGAACTCTCCGCGCAGCAATCGCGTAGCGGTTCGGGCGGATCGCGTTGGAGAAATCGGTCGTGTCCCTATAGTTGTGTAGAAGCTGGTTTCTTGGCAGGGTGAGAGACGGCAGGTTGTCGAGCAGGTCCATGGCCCGCGCCCGGACCATGATGGTGCCGCGGACGTCGGTGACCGCGGCGTCGGGCAGCTCGAACACGATCATCGGGCCGGCGCGATCGACATCCTCGATGCAGGTGCCCTCCTTGAACAGGACCGGATTGTACTCGCCACCGCGGATCGTCAACCGGCACTGGCCGCCCAGTTCGCGCCCGTCGATGAAGAACGTCCCGTCGGCGTCGGTCGTGACGTCGGTGACGTGCTCGCGGATCACCACGGTCGGCGGCGGCGCCAGGTACTCGAGCTGATCAGCCTCGATGGTCGCTCCGCGCAGCACGACGTCCGGCCCGGCCAGGAGCACCCGACCGCCGATGAACGTCGTGCTCGGCGGCCCCGCGTCATCACCCGCGCAGGCCGAGAGGGTGAGCACCGCACCGACGACGAGCCACCGACCAAGCGTGCCGATCCAGGCCATCCGCCCATCGTCGCTTTCGGGCCGGTGGCTCGCAATCCCCCCGTGCGGCTGACCCCGGGGCGGAAGTGATCGAGCCCACGAAGGTCGGCAAGGGTCGGCAGGCGGCGTCATGCTCGTTCTATCGGCGGCGACAGCCGCTGGTTGCGGGTGGGGGCCTCAGCCCTGCAGGGTAATTGCCTCTCCGTCCCGAGGTGAGAAACTCGTCGATGGTGCGCGTCGGATGTGCTCGCACGCAACCGCGCCGACCCGCGGCCGATAGCAGCAGCATCATGACCTTCGGACGATCTCCCGCTGATCATCACCCTTCCGCTTCCTCGTCCGGCGCCGGACCGGCCTCGGGGCCGCAGCTCGACGCGCCCTACGCTGGCGGCCCGGCGGACGGCTACGGTGGCCGCGGTCCGCAGCCGGCGGTCGCCACGACCGGAGCTTCGAGTCGCCTGGCCGCGCCGCCGGCGATCGACTTCGGTGACGTGGTGGCCGGCGAGCACCCGACCGAATCGCGCTACGTCTTCAACCTTCATCCGACGTACGAGGCGCAGATCCGGGTCTCGCTGGTCGGCAGCCCCGAGTTGAACCTGGTCAGCGCCCCGGACCGGCTGCGGCCGAGCCATGAGGGGCTGGGCCCGCCGATCGTGCTCATGTACCAGCCGACCGCGCGCGCCGAGTCGAAGGCGACGCTCGCGATCAGCGCGCAATGGCAGACCGACGTCTGGCCGGCGACGACGATCGAGATCCCGATGACCGCCCGGGCCTACGCCCCTGGTGAGAAGAGCCATGGCGAGGAGGCGACCGCCGCTGCCAAGGAGACCGACGCGAAGCGCGAGGCTGCGGCCGACGGGGCGCGCGACCGTCAGCTCGACGCCGGGCTCGCGCGCGAGCTCCGCAACGACGCGCCCTACCCGCAGGGCGACGCGACCCGGCTCGATGCCGTCTACCAGGACGTGAAGGCGGTGCTCGCGACGGTCACCGCGGAGCAGCGCGACGCCGTCGACGACGTCGGCCGCGAGGTCGACGCGTTCCATCGCAAGGTGTCGCGCAGCCAGCACGGCCTCCTGTACAGTCTGGCGATGTTCGCACTGGACGCGGCGACCGCGGGCATCGCGGGCGCGCTGGCGGCGGGCCTGAGCAAGCGGGTGAGCCAGCTCGTGCGGGTGCCACCGCGCGTCGACGACGTCTACGGCGCCGCGGTGTGGTCGCCGGCTCGCGACGTCGCGGCCAATCCGCCCGCGGCGGTGGCGCTGGTCGTCGAGTCGTTCAAGCAGGGCTTCAAGCAGGCCGGCAAGGCCGGACGCGAGGCGGCGTTCAGCGCGGGCGCCCGGACGTCGGCCGACGGCGTCGCCAGCGGCGAGACCATCGACTTCTTCAGCGGGCTGGCCTCCACGGTCAATGACGCCGGCCTGGCCCGCGAGCTGGCCCTGATCGAGACCCACACCCACCTGCTGCCGACCTTGCGCTCGGCCCCGGACGTCGCGGTTGCCACGATGGAGGCGATGCACGCGGCCCTGCTCGAGGCCAAGGCCAAGGCGAAGCCACTCCAGACCGGCGAGGCCCGGCTGGCGTGGATGCGCTTCCTGTCGCAGCACGCGCTCGGTTCGTTGGATCCGAAGCAGGCCGCGGGCCTCGGGCTCGAGCCGGGCGCCGGGGCCACGCCGATCACCGACGTCCGCGGTGCGGCCGCGCCGCCCCGGGAGGGCGAGGCGATGGACCGCCTCGATGGGGTGCTCGACCTCGAGTTCGAGGCCGACTACGTTGCGCCTGAGGGGCCGGTCACCATCAAGCGTGCGCGCATGACCGGCATCCATCCGAAGATGGTCGAGACCCTCCAGGGCTGCACCCTGCGCGAGCTCGGTGTCGTCATCCGCGCCCACGGCACAGCGCCCGGCGCCGCGGTGCTCCCGGTCACCGTCGTCCGTGACGAGGCCGGCAACGTCCGCTTCACCGACGAGACCGGCGCGGCCGGTCAGCCGTCGACCTGGCTGTCCCGCAAGGGCGGCTCGGTCCACGCGTCGCCGGAGCGCCAGCGGCTCGGCGCTGTGAAGCTGATGGATGAGCTGCTCGACAAGCGGATCGGCGAGTTGCTCAATGGCGGCGAGGTCGAGACCGGTCACCAGGAGCAGCGACGATGATGCGGTGGGCACCGAGTCTTGCGCTGTCGGTGCTGATCGCCTGTGGAGGCACCGCGGCCAAGGAATCACCCGAGGTGCTCGTCCCGGCCGGCCCGTTTCGCGCCGGCGCCAACGGGATCGGCCACGAACCCTACGACATTGGCAACGGGGACGCGGTCCGAGCACCGCGCGCCATCGTGACGCTGCACGCCTTCTTCGTCGACCGCAATCTCGTGACCCCCGACGAGTACGCCGGCTGTGTCCGGGCCGGTGCCTGCCCCGACGATGTCGAGCCGCCGATCGCGGGGGGCACTGCTGGGGTCAGAAGGTATTACGACGGACTCGCCAGGGTGCATCACGAACATGCGCAGGCGTACTGCCACTGGCGGGGCGCCCGGCTGCCGACGTCTGACGAGTTCGAGCGGGTCGCCCGCGGCACCGACGGTCGGATCACACCGTGGGGCCGGCGAGCATCGCCGTGTGATCGCAGCGACGAGCTGTCGCGCGCCTGCCGGACCGACAAGGGCCCGGCAGGGGTGCGACAGCTCGCGTACAACTCGCAGTGGGTGGCCGAGCGGCGCGCGGAGATCGGGGACGACCGCGGCCCCGCTGGTGTCACCCACGAGGCCTTTCCTCTCGGCATGATTCGCGGCCACGACGAGGACGCTTTCGGGGCCTGGAATCAGCTGAGGATCCGTTCCTCATCCGGCGATACCGGCAGTGACACCGCCTACGCCGCCTTCCGCTGCGCCCGCGACGCCGAGGCCGAGACCAACCCGCCCTTGTTCTGATCTGGTGGGCCAGGTCGTCGATCGCGCCGAGCAGCCAGGCCGCGCGCACCGCCTCGGTCGGCGCCGCCCACGTCCCCCCATCTCGTACGACGATCACGCCGAGCTGCTCAACGACCTGGCCGAGCGGGTCATCGCCCACCTGCGCGGCTACCTGCCCGACGACGGCGCGGTCGAGAACGTGGTCCGCTACTACCAGCGCGACCTGGTGCGCATCGTCCACGGCCAGCTCGACGCCCACCACGAGATCGTCGCCGCCTCGTACGCGGCCAAGGTGAACCGCGGCGTGCAGATCTTCGGGGCGATGGCGTTGACGATTCCGAAGGGAGTTGCACCGTTGCCCTATCGAGCCCCGCTCCTCGATCCCCAGGGCATCAAGGCCGAGTACTTCTTCGGCTTCGCGAAGTGTCTGTACTCGATCCAGCAGTTCGACTCCGACTCGGAGCGCCGCCTGGCGGTCGTCCTCGAGGACGACGCGGCCGTGCTGCGCTGGCTCAAGCCGGCCCGCGGCGCGAAGCTGTTTCACATCTACCTGCCGAGCGGCGAGGCCTACCACCCCGACTTCGCGGTCGAGACCGCGA
>JAYVSF010000277.1:0-1579 GCA_043775605.1 Myxococcales bacterium | reverse complement strand
CCGCCACCTTCGCCGCGCTGACCATCACGCCCCCGCCGGCGGTGCCGGTGCGCGGCCGCGGGCGCCGCCGTGCGCTCGCCGCCGGGGCCGTGGTGGCGGTGCTCGCGGTGGCCGCCGCGGTGGGCCTCGAGCGCAGCGGCGGGGCCGGCATGGTCGCGGGCGGGCGCGGCGCCGACGCCGAGCCGACGATCGACGCGGGCGCCGACGCCGTGGTCAGCGGCGCGATCGTGACCCCGGGTCCCGACCTCGAGCCCGACGTCGCCCTGGTCGTCGACGGTGGCTGGGCGATGCGCGCGACCCGGCCGCGATCCGCGGTGGCCGGCCGCATGACCACGGTGGCGCTCGAGATCTGGGACGGCGACGGCGAGCCGGCCCGGGCCGGGACCCTGGCGATCACCGTGCGCGAGCCCGACGGCAGCACCCGGCCCGCCGACATCGCAGGGCGCGACGGCCGGTTCCAGCTCACCCTGACGCCGCGCCTGCCCGGCCCGCACGTGGTCACCGTGTTCGCGCCGGCCGGCGAGACCACGCTGGCGGTCTCGATCGACGTCGGGCCGGCGCCGTAGCTGACGACCTCTTGAATCGGGCTCGACGACCGGCGAGGCGCAGCGCGCGGGCGTCCTCTGCTACAAGCGAGGGGTGGACCCTCACGTGCTCCCGATCCTGCGCTGCCCGCGGTGCGCGGCGGTCGGCTCGTTCACCGACGCGCGCGCGCTGGCGTGCGGGCGCTGCAAGCTGACCCTCGAACGCGACCGCGGTTATCTCGACCTGCTCGACGTCGCGACCCGCGGTGAGCCGACGGCGGGGTCGACCGAGCAGCGGTTGATGGAGAGCGATCTGGTGGCCCGGCTGTACGAGCGGGTGTGGCGCCCGGGCTTCGTCCGGCTGCTGGCCGGGCGCGGGGCCGGCGCGGCGGTCGGCGGCTTCGCCGGCGAGCTGTTCATCCACAAGCACGCGCTGTCGATCGACGATCGCGGCGGGCCGTGGCTGGATCTGTCGTGCGGGCCGGGGCTGTTCACCCGTGCGCTGGCCGCGACGGCGCCGGGCGCGCTGGTCGTTGGCCTCGACATCGCGCGGGCGATGCTGGCGGTGGCCGCGAAGCGGGTGAAGGGCTACGGCAACGTGGTGCTGATCCGCGGCGACGCGCACCGGCTGCCGTTCGCCGATGCGTCGATGGGCGGGATCAACAACGCCGGCGCGATCCACGCCTACGACGACGTCGAGCAGGTATTCCGGGAGATCTGGCGGGTCCTCGCGCCGGGCGGCATCTACGTCGGCTCGACCTTCGCCGAGGCGCCATCGCTGTTCGGCAGGATCGCGGCACGGGTCGCCGGCATCCGCCGCTACGACCCCGGCGATCTGCGGGCCCAGGTCTCGCGGCTCGGCTTCTCCGAGTACGAGGAGCTCCGGCTCGGCGGCGCGGTCGTGTTCCGCGCCCGCAAGCCCTAGTGAGCCTTGGCGAACGATCCCTAGAGCCCTGGCGAACGATCTACACTAACTCTGGTGTTCGGGGTCACGCGTGGAGGAGCGGGGTCTGCTTCCTCCGCTCGCGGTCCAGGCAATGCAGTACAGGCTCGTA
>JAYVSF010000276.1:0-21361 GCA_043775605.1 Myxococcales bacterium | reverse complement strand
GCTGGCCGGCACCGTCGTCGTCGGCCTGGTCCGCGCCGGCCGCTGCATCGTCGGCGTCGATGTCGTCGTTCGCGCCACCGGGGCCGCCCGCCGGATCGTCGCCGACACCGTCGTCCTCGCCGCCGGCGCGCTCGGCACGCCGCACCTGCTGCTGGCCTCCGGCCTCGACGAGGTGTCGCCGGCCCGGGCCGCGGTCGGCCGCTACCTGATGCGCCACTGCAACGCCTTCGTGTTCGGCTTCTACCCGCGCCGCCCCGATCCCGATCACATCTTCCACAAACAGCTCGCGATCCACGACTGGTACTTTGGGGCCTGCGGCGCCCACGCCGGCCAGGACGCCGACGGCCTGACCAAGCTCGGCGGGGTCCAGCAGGTCATGACCCCGCCGCGCGAGCTGGTGAAGTCGCACCTGCCGTGGGGCGTGCGCGGCCCGGTCGGCGCGTTGACCGAGCAGCTCACCGGCCTGCTGTGCATCGCCGAGGATCAGCCGCGCGCGGCCAACGGCGTCACGATCGATCGATCGCGCGCCGACCGGTTCGGCCTGCCGCAGCTCGTCATCGAGACCCGCTACAGCCCGCGCGATCGCCGGGCGCTGGGCGCGCTGATCCGCCGGTCGAAGCAGGTGCTGCGCGGCAGCGGCGCCTGGTTCTTCCACACCCACCACCTCAAGACCTTCTCCCACGCGATGGGCACCGTGCGCATGGGCCGCGATCCCACGACCGCGCCGGTCGATCCGGCCGGGCGCTTCCGCGGCATCGACAACCTGTGGATCGCCGACGGCAGCGTGCTGCCGCTGTCGGCGGGCGTGAACCCCAGCCTGACCATCGCAGCCACCGCGCTGCGGACCGCCGACTTCCTGACCGGCGTCCGGAAGCCGGACGAGAGAGACGGATGATCAAGGTCGCCCTGCTCGGCGCTGGCACGATCGCGCGGCGCCACGGCGCGCTGCTGCGCAAGCTCGCGAAGAAGGACGTCGCCTGCTACGTCGCGTCGCGCGACCCGGCCCGGGCCGAGGCTGTCCGCCAGGCGATCGGCGGCGCCGGGGTGTTCGCGAGCTACGAGGCGGCGCTGGCCGCCGACGTCGACGTGGCGATGATCCTGACCCCGCCCCACCTCCACCTGCCGCTGGCGCTGGCCGCGCTGGCCGCCGGCAAGCACGTCGTCCTCGAGAAGCCGCCGTTGCCGCGGGCCGCCGACTTCGCCGCGGTCGCGGCCGCCGCCGCCGCCGCCGGCCGGCGGGTGTTCGTCGCCGAGAACTACTTCTACAAGCCGGTGCTGCGCCGCCTGCGCGCGCTGCTCGCCGACGGCGTGGTCGGCGATCCGCTGTTCCTCCACGTCAACGCGATCAAGCACCAGCCCATCCCGGCCGGTGACTGGCGCGGCGAGCCCGGCGCCACGCTCGGCGGCGCGCTGTACGAGGGCGGCATCCACTGGGTCGACTTCATGGCCAACCTCGGCCTCGAGGTCACCCGGGTCCGCGGCTTCCGTCCGCGGCTGGCGGCCGGCGCTACCCTCGAGCGCAGCATGATGCTCGGCTTCGACTACCGCGAGGGCGCGGTCGGCATGCTGTCGTACTCGTGGGAGGTGCCGACCACCTTCTTCGGCCTGCGCCTGTCGAAGATCTACGGCCGGCGCGGGACGATCACCTGGGAGACGAACGGCCTGTGGGTGCTGGCCCACGGGACCCGGACCCGGCCCTACCTGCCCGGGGTGCGCGACCTCGCCGGTTACCGCGCGATGCTCACCGACTTCGTCGGCGCCTGGAAGGCCGACCGCGAGCCCGAGCTGACCTTCGCTCGCGCCCGCCGTGACCTCGAGCTGATCGAGGCCGCCTACGCCAGCGCCGAGCTGGCGGCGCCCGCACCTGCCCCTGGAGTCGTCCCGTGAACTACGCGATCGCCACGCTCATCGGCCTGCTCGCCGGGCTGCACACCTGCACCTGGGGCATGTACAAGGACGCGCCCCACGAGGGCTTCTCGTGGCCCAAGTACTTCCGGTCCGCGATCGTCGGCACCGTGCTCGGCGCCGGCACCCACTACGTCACGCAGTGGGACCTGGTCCACGAGCCCGGGCTGCGCTTCCTGTACTGGGGCCTGCTCTACTGCCTCGAGCGCGCCGCCACCGAGTTCTGGAAGTACTTCATCCGCGAGGAGGATCAGGCCAAGTACTTCATCCCGATGCAGTTCGGGATCATGGGCGTGCCGATGAAGGACGCCCGCAAGCGCATCTCGATCGGCCTGGTGGTCGCCGCGATCTGCGTCGGCCTGTTCTTCATGCTGCGCTGGATGAACGCGCGCTGGCCGCACACCCCGACCTGGCTGTTGGTCGTCACCGTCGGCAGCGTGTTCGGCTGGATCTCGGCGTTCGGCGGCGCCTGGAAGGACGCGCCGATCGAGGGCTTCGAGACCTTCAAGTTCTTCCGCAGCCCGGGCGTGGCCGCGGCCTGGGCCGCGATCTGCGTTCACTTCACCGCGTCGTGGGTGGTGCTGGCGATCGCCGCCGAGGGCTTCACCGTCGCCGGCATCGAGACCTACAAGACCTTCGGCTTCCCCGACAAGCCGCGCGGCAAGTTCGCCGGAAAGCCCATCCTTCATCCCGAGTACCTGACCTTCCGCAAGCACTTCCTGCCGCTCTACTTCGGCATCTGGGCTCTCGTCCTCCTCCACCTGTTCTGGGGCCTGTCCCGCGACCACATCCCGTTCATCTTCTGATCTGTGGCGCCTGGCAACAATCTCGGCTTGCCCGGGATGCACGGCAGCCGCGCCGCGCTACGTTCCCGCGATGTCGCGCGCCAGCATCTTGGTCTTTGTCCTCGTCGCCGCGTGCTCCAAGAGCGATCACGCGAAGGGTTCATCGGGTTCGGCCACGGGCTCCGGCTCGGCCATGGGCTCGGGTTCGGCTACGGGCTCGGCCTCGGGTTCGGGTTCGGCCTCGGGTTCGGGTTCGGCCTCGGGTTCGGGTTCGGCCGCCGGTTCGGGCCCGGGCTCGGCCGTCGCCTTCAACTTCGACGACCTATCCGACGACGACAAGGCCAAGTTCATGCGCGACAAGGTCGTGCCGGCGATGAAGCCCGAGTTCAAACACTTCGACGCGAAGGACTTCGCCAAGTTCAACTGCAAGACCTGTCACGGCAAGGGCGCGATCACGAAGGAGTACAAGATGCCCAACCCGGGCCTGCCGAAGCTCGACTTCGCCGAGCTCAAGGCCGGCAAGGACGCCGACATGGCGAAGTTCATGAAGGACACGGTCACGCCCAAGATGGCCGAGTTGCTCGATCAGCCGGTGCGCAGCAAGGACAACCCCGACGGGTTCGGCTGCCTCGAGTGTCACGAAGAGAAGAACTGACGCTCGCCGTCGGTGAGCGGCGCCACCTGGGCGGAGGAAGGCAGACCCCGATCCTCCACGCGTGACCCCGAACGTCCAGAGTCACTGTAAACCGCTCGCCGAGGCTCGCTCAGTTCAGCGACGACGGATCGAGGGCGTGGGCGAGCAGAGCGTCGCGGGGGACGAGGTCGGCGGCGCGGGCGTGGGTGGCGGCCAGCACCACCGGCGGAGCGCAGCCGGCGTCGAGCGCCTCCTTCCAGCGCGCCGCGCACACGCACCAGCGGTCGCCGGGCTTGAGCCCGGGGAAGCCGGGCCGCGGCGTCGACAGATCGTTGCCGCGCCGGCGCTGGAACTCGAGGAACTCGGCGGTGACCTCGGCGCACACGGTATGCGAGCCGCGATCGTCGTCGTCGGTCTCGCAGCAACCGGTGCGGAAGTAGCCGGTCATCGGCGCCGTCGAGCAGGGCTCGAGCGCGAGGCCGAGCAGGTTCGTCTGCGGATCGTCGTCGGACATGGCCGCAGCCTACCTGAACCTGCGACCGCCGCCCGGTCGGTCGGCTACCCGGTTGCCCCTGCGCGCGCGGTGGGCCACGATGCCGCCGTGTCGCCGCCCCGTCGCTCGCGTTCGCTCGCCCGCCGCCTGATGGCCGCGGCCGTCTCCGCCTCGTTGCTTGGCTGTCCGCACCCGCCGCCGGCCCGGACCCCGCCGCCGGTCGCCGACGCCGCGCTCGCGCCCGCCCAGGTCGTAGCCGCCACCCGCGCGCTGCTCGACCGCTACGGCGAAGACGCGCGGCCGCGGATCGAGCGCGGCGTGCAGCAGGTCGCCGCGCTGTGGCGTCAGGACGACGGCGATCTCGCCGCCTTCTGCCTCGACCAGTTCGCCGCGACCCCGGCCGCGCTCGACGACCTGTTCGCCCGGCTCGAGACCCAACTCGAGCAGCTCGACGGCCACATGCTCGAGCTGCAGCGGACCCTGCGCTGGAACACCGACGTCGACACCGGGCCGAACCTGCCGATCGATCCGTTGCTGGCCGCCTACGATCCCGGCGCCGGCATGGTCGAGGGGCTGTTCACCAGCAAGGTCGCGTTCGCGGCGCTGCTCAACTTCCCGCTGACGCCGCTGGCCGAGCAGCAGACCGAAGCCGCCGGCTACGATCGCCGGCAGTGGGCCGAGCGGGTGCTGACCCGGCGCTTCGACCGCCGTATCCCCGGCGCGATCACCGCCGCCGCCACCGCCGCCGAGGCCGACGCCGACGGCTACATCGCCGGCTACAACCTGTGGATGCACCACGTGCTCGACGACGGCGGCCATCGCCGGTTTCCCAAGGGCAAGCGGCTCATCAGCCACTGGAACCTGCGCGACGAGCTCAAGGCCAACTACGCCGACACCGACGGCCTGGCCAAGCAGCGCACGATCGTGAAGGTGATGGAGCGCATCGTCACCCAGACCATCCCGCGCGCGGTGATCGACAACCCGCGGCTCGACTGGGATCCGTTCGCCAACACCGTCGCGCTGGCGCCTGCCGACGACGTCGAGGCCGACGCGCCCGCCGATCGCTCGACCTCGGCCGCGACCGCGCCCGAGCCCGACATCCGGTTCGAGCACGTCCTGGCCCGCTTCCACGCCGAGCGCCGGGCCGACGCTTACGCCCCGTCGGCGCCGACCTACCTCGAGCGCGCGTTCGACGAGGCCCGCATGCCCGAGCAGCGGGTCCGCGGCCTGATCGTCGAGCTGCTCGACTCGCCGCTGGCCGCCGACGCCGCCCGCGAGATCAAGGCCAAGCTCGGCCGCGCCCTCGGCCCCCAGGACCTCTGGTACGAGTTCGGCGGCGGCTCCATCGCCGAGGCCGACCTCGATCGCGAGACCCGTCGGCGCTACCCGAGCGCCGCCGCCTTCGCCGCCGATCTGCCGCGCATTCTCCACGACCTCGGCTTCCCCGACGCCCAGGCCCGGCTGCTGGCCGCCAACATCGCGGTCGATCCGTCGCGCGGCGCCGGCCACGCGATGCAGGCCGAGCGGCGCGGCGATCAACCCCACCTCCGCACCCGCATCGAGGCCGGGGGCATGGACTACAAGGGCTACAACATCGCGGTCCACGAGCTCGGCCACAACGTCGAGCAGTACTTCTCGCTGTACGAGGTCGATCACACGCTGCTCAAGGGCGTGCCCAACACCGCGTTCACCGAGGCCCTCGCGTTCCTGTTCCAGGCCCGCGACCTCCAGCTCCTCGGCCGGCCCAGCGCCGGCGCCGCCGCCGAGCGCCTGCATGCCCTCGACGACTACTGGAACGCGCGCGAGATCGCCGGCTCGGCCCTGGTCGAGATCGACACCTGGACCTGGCTGTACGCCCACCCCGAAGCGACCGCGGCCCAGCTGCGCGAGGCCACCGTGTCGATCGCGCGCGCGACCTGGGACACATACTACGCGCCCTACCTGGGCGGCGCCGGCGACACCGCGCTGCTCGGCATCTACAGCCACACGATCTCGTCGCCGCTGTACCTGTTCAACTACGTGCTCGGCCACCTCATCGCGTTCCAGATGGAGGAGCACCTGGCCGGCAAGGACGCCGCGACGTTCGCGTCGGAGTACGCCCGGGTCGCGCGCCAGGGCGCGATCCTGCCCGACGCCTGGATGATCGGCGCCACCGGCGCGCCGGTCAGCGCCCAGCCGCTGCTCGCCGCCGCCGCCCGCGCTCTCGGCAAGTAGCTCACGAGAGGACTGCCATGGCCGACCTGTATCCACCCATCGAGCCCTTCGCCACCGGCCGGCTCGCGGTGTCCGCGCTCCATGACGTCTACTACGAGCAGGTCGGCAACCCCGCCGGCCACCCCGCGGTGTTCCTGCACGGCGGCCCCGGCGGCGGGCTCGATCCGGTCTACCGCCGCTACTTCGATCCAGCTCGCTGGAACCTGGCGCTGTTCGATCAGCGCGGCAGCGGCCAGAGCACGCCGCACGCCGAGCTGCGCGAGAACACGACGTGGGACCTGGTGGCCGACATGGAGCGGCTGCGCGAGCGACTCGGCATCGAGCGCTGGCTGGTGTTCGGGGGTAGCTGGGGCAGCACGCTGGCGCTGGCCTACGCCCAGGCCCACCCCGAGCGGGTCACCGGTCTGGTGCTGCGCGGCATCTTCCTCCTGCGCCGCAAGGAGCTGCTCTGGTTCTACCAGGAGGGCGCGAGCTGGCTGTTCCCCGACCGGTGGGACGAGTTCGTGCAGCCCATCCCCGAGGTCGAGCGCGGCGATCTGATGAGCGCATACCACCGCCGGCTCACGTCCGACGACGCGGTGGTGCGGGCCGAGGCCGCGCGGGCGTGGTCGATCTGGGAGGGCACGACCAGCCGCCTGCACGTCGACCCCGACGCGATCGCCCGCTTCGGCGAGGATCGCTTCGCCGAGGCCTTCGCCCGGATCGAGGCGCACTACTTCGTCCACGGCGGCTTCTTCCGCGTCGACACCCAGCTGCTCGACGACGTGCCGCGCATCGCCGCGATCCCGGGCGTGATCGTCCAGGGCCGCTACGACGTGGTCTGTCCGATGGCGAGCGCGTGGGAGCTGCACCGGCGCTGGCCGCGATCCGAGCTGGTCATCGTCGGCGACGCCGGCCATTCGATCAAGGAGCCGGGCATCGTCAGCGCGCTCGTCGACGCCACCGACCGCTTCGCCAACGCCTTCGACGGCACGTAACCGCCGAGCCCGTTGACGCCAGTCAGGGAACCGTAGCGCGAACGAGGCACGGCCTTCGGATCGGACGCTGCGGTTCGGCACCATCGTGCCGGTGATCAACCGCGCCAATGGCCGCAGCGTGGTCGTGTGCATCAACGACCACAGACCGCATGGCCGCGGGCCGATCATCGATGTCTCGCTCGCGGCGGCCGAGCGGCTCGACATCGTCGAGGCGGGCGTCCTGCCGTGCGAGCGAGAGGTCATCGGCCTTCGACGTTGCACGCCACGCTGCCGTTCGCGCTGATGTCGCCGCCGCCGGCCAAGCGGCTCACCGCCAGCCTGATGTCCTTCGCCGGTGACCGGCTACCGCGCGCGCCGATGAGCCGGCGGTTCACTCGGTGGGCAACGGGCCGGGCAGCCACCAACCCGCGAGCGAGATCGCGTGCTCGAACGGCGGGAGGACCACGCGCTCGTCGTCCTGTGCCGTCGTCACGAGCGCCGGGAGCCCGTTCACGGTCTGATAGACCTCGACCAGGCGCAGGCTCGGATCCACGAGCCATGCCCATGGAACGCCGGAACGTGCGAACAGTGGCAGCTTGAGCCGCTTGTCATCGCGCGCCGTTCGGGGCGACAGGATCTCGCAGCACCAATCGGGCAAGACCGTCAGCGGGTTCTCGTCCGGAAGGTCGGGCACGCGATCGACGCGCCAGCCGGCGAGATCGGGCACCGCGAGCCGATCGCCGGGGAACCGGATCTCGGTCTCGACCTCGATCCACCAGCCGGTGCCGCGCAGGTTGGCATTGGCGCCGGACAGCGCGTCGAGGCAAGCCCCGGCCGCGCGACGATGGCGCCGGCCCGGTCGCGACATCACGCGGACCACCCCCTCTTCGAGGATCTCTCCGGTCGCTCCTTCGGGCAGACGCAGGATCTCGGCGTAGAGTTCGACGAAAGAGCCCGTTCGGCGTGCAGCGTCTGCCATGGGCGATAGCGTACCGCGCCGGCGGCTCCGCAGCCGCCGACGCCGACCCGCCGGTCCTCGACCGCCTGTGCGCCGCCGGCCGCGGCAGCTACGTCTGCAACCCCGCCGATCCGACCGGCCCGGTCACCTGCGCCGTCACCGTCCCCTACGCTGCCGAGGTGCGCATGGACCTGGCCCAGGTGTACCTGGCCGATCGTGACTGGGACCGCGCGGCCACCACCGCGAGCGCCGTCGCGCGCAGCTTCGCGGCGATGGGCGCCCGGGATCTCGAGGCGCGGGCGCTCGCGGTGCTGGCGCAGGCCAAGGCGGTCGGTCGAGCCCCGACCGAGGCCGACGCCGTGCTGGCCCGCGCGGTCGAGCTCGCCGCCACCAGCGAGAGCCCGCTGACCCAGCTCGCGGTCGACCTCGCGCGCGGCCAGGTGCTGGCGCAGCGCGGCGGCGCCGACCGTCGGCGCGGTCGAGCGCTGGTCCAGACCACGATCGCCAGCGCACAGCGCCAGGGACTGCGCGGCCTGGTCGCGCTCGCGGGGACGCCACCGCGATGACCGCCGCGATCGTCCTCGCGATCCTGGCTCGCGGTCGCGCGGTGTGGCCCGAGGTCGCGCTCGACGAATCGGCGGTGACGGCCTACGTCGCCGCCTTGCCAGCCGTGCCGTCCGTGACCCACAGCGCCGATCTCTTGCTCGCGTGCGCCTGCGGCCGCGGCGATCCGGCGGCGATCGCGCGGTTCGATGCGCTGTTCGTGAGCGCGGTCCCGGCTCAGGTCCGGCACCTCGGCACCGGCGCCGAGTTCGAGGACGAGGTCCAACAGCAGGTGCGGGTCCGCCTCCTGCTCGGCGAGCCCGGCGCGTCGCCGAGGATCTGCGGCTACGCCGGGCTGGGGCCGCTGGGCGGCTGGGTCAGGGCCGCCGCGGTCCGGGTCGCGCTCGATCTTCGCCGCCACCGCAAGGTCGGGCCACGGTCGCCCGCGGCTGGCGATGAGTGGCTGGTGGCCGAGCACGATCCCGAGCTCGCCTTCCTCAAGGCACACCATCGCGAGGTGTTCGCCACCGCGCTGCGCGAGGCCCTCGCCGGGCTGTCCGAGCGCGACCGCACGGTGCTGCGGCTGCACGTCTGCGCCGGACTCAGCGCGGTCCGCATCGGCCTCGTGCTCGACGTCAACCACGCCACCGTGTCGCGCTGGTTGCAGGCGGCACGCGCCTCGATCTTCGCCGAGACTCGCCGGCGCCTCACCGCGCGCCTGCGCCTCGGGCCCGGCGAGTTCGAGAGCCTGGTCCGCCTGGTCGAGAGCCAGCTCGACGTCAGCATGGCCCGGGTCCTCGCCGGCTGACAGGGAAGCGTCGCGATCCGAGGGCGAGAGTCTCCGCGTGCTCGATCTGTCGCGGCTCCTACCGGGGCCGTTCCTGACCGTGGTGCGGGCCGACCTCGGCGCCGAGGTGGTCAAGGTCGAGGATCCCAAGGTCGGCGATTACCTGCGCGCGATCCCGCCGGCCGACGTCGGGCCGGTGACGGTGAGGCTACGGCAGGACGAACGGCGCGATGTCGCCGTCGACCTGGCCGTCGAGGTCGCTGTCGAGGATGTACTCGACGACGCCGGGCAGCGGCAGCGGCGCCGGATCCGTCCCCGGATCGTCGGCGTCGGCGGCCTGCGGCGGCAAGAGCTGGTTCGAGGTCAGCTCGCCGGTGGTGTTGACCATCATCGCGGCCAGGCGCAGGCGGCCGCCCAGCGGCACCGCGCCACCCGGATACAGCATCGACCACGGGATGAACGCCTCCATGCCCTGGCCGGGCACCGGGCCGTGCGGCACGTCGCGGGTCCGGACGTCGCCGTAGTTGATCGCCGCGCGCAGCCAGCCGAGGCTGGTGCTGCGCCCGTACGGCGGTCGCAGCCCGCGCAGGCCGGAGTCGTCGCGCAGGTCCTCGACGTGGGGGTCGGCGCCGCCGATCGACACCAGCACGACGTCGGCGTCGAACTCCGACGCGCCGACGGTGACCGACGACGCCGCCAGCAGGCGATCGGCCACGCCGGTGGTGTCGGAGATGTTGCCGGCCAGCCCGGGCAGGCCGGTGCCACCCTCGGGATCGACATCGATCCAGACCTCGACCGCGTTGTGACCCCACTCGAACAGGCCCTCGATCCCGACGTAGAGGCCGTCGGGCGTCGCGTCGAGCCACAGCGCGTCGAGCTGGTTCATGCCGGCGCCGAAGTTGGTGGGCTTCTGCTGCAGCACGACCCGGTGGCGGAGATCTCCGAGCTCGCCGTCGGGAATCGGCTCGCGCCCGGGCTCGACGATCGCGCCGTGATCCATCCGGCTCCGGGCGATGGCGTAGATCCAGCGGTGGTCGAGCACGTCGCCGTCGACCCGCTCGGTGCCCGGCCCCTCGCCGAACACCGAGACCCGGGCGTTGGTGTGCTGACCCCAGCGCCAGCGCGCGAGCGCGAGGGTGCCGGCCGGCCGCGGCTCGAGGACCTCGAGGCCGCCGAACTCGTGATCGGCGGTGACCAGCAGGGTGACGTTGCCGCGGGCCCGGGCCCAGGCCCGGACCATCGCGACGGTGTCGTCGAAGGCCAGGGTCTCCTGGACCACGTGGGTCATGTTGTTCTCGTGGCCGCCGTGATCGATCCGGCCGCCCTCGATCATCAGGAAGAAGCCGTGGGGATCGCCCTCGAGCGTGGTCAGCGCGGCCCGCGTCATGTCGGCCAGCATCGGCTCGGTGGTGGTCGGCTGCCGGAACGCGACGTAGGTCATCATGTCGGGGGCGAACGCGCCGAACAGCCGGGGCGCGCCGGCGGTGACCGCGGCCTCCAGCTCGTCCTTGGTGAAGGTCATCCGGTAGCCGGCGACCGCGAGGTCGTCGTACAGGCCGTCGTCGGTGCGCACCGAGCCCGGGCCGCGCGGCGCGAAGTACGCGGTGCCGCCGCCGAGCATGACGTCGGGGTGGGTGACGTTGACCATCTGCGTGGCGATCTCGGCCATGCTGTTGCGCGAGGTGACGTGCGACGTGAAGCCGGCCGGCGTCGCGTGCGGCAACGACGTCGTGGTCACGACCCCGGTGGCCCAGCCCCGCGCCGAGGCGCGCTCGACCAGGGTCTCGACCCAGCCGCCGTGGCGATCGAGGCCGAGCTCGCCGTTGTAGGTGTAGGCGCCGGTCGCCATCACCGTCGCCGCCGCCGCCGAGTCGGTGATGCCCGACGGTCCGCCGGTCCGCAGCTCGCCGCGGTAGGGCAGCAGCTCCATGGCCAGCGCGCCGACGGTGCCGTAGCGGAACAGCGACGACGACTCGAGCGCGCCCTGGCCCATGCCGTCGCCGATCATGATGATCACCACCGGCGGCGCGGTGGCCGCCGGTGCATCGACCGGGGCGTCGACCCCGGCGTCGATCGGGGCCACGACCGTGGCGTCGTGGTCGGCCGGCGCGAGGTTGTCGCCGCACCCGGCGGCGACGACGACCAGCGCGATCAGCCCACGGCATAGCATCGCCGGAGTATCGCGCCCGCGGGCCCGGGGCGCCAGCGCCGTCTCGCGGCCTCGGAGCTGCTCGGTCAGGTCCCGAGGTGCTCGCCGAGGAAGCTCTGGGCCAGGGCCCAGGCGCCGCGGGCCGCGCCGGCCTGGTAGCTGCCGCGCTCGTCGCAGAAGAAGCCGTGATCGGCGTGGTCGTAGAGCACGTGCACGAACGGCTTGCCGGCGGCGTGCATGGCGTCGACGGTCTGGCGCCGGTGCTCGGCGGTGATGAAGCGATCCTTGCCGCCCCAGAAGAACAGCACCGGGCCGTGCTGGCGCGGCGCCTGATCGAGGACGGTCGCGATGCCGCCGCCGTAGAACGACACGGCGCAGGTCAGCGGCAGGAGCGCGTTGGCGGCGAACGCCATCCGCCCGCCCATGCAGAAGCCGAGCGCGGCGGTGGGCGCGTCAGCGGCCAGCTCGCCCGCCAGGTAGGCGTGGGCCGCGCGCAGGTCGGTGGCGGCGCCGTCGGCGGTCATCGCCTGGACGTGGGCGAAGCCGTTCATGTTGTCGTAGGTGTTCTGGTAGCCCGGCGCGCTGCGATGGAAGATGTCGGGCGCGACCGCGAGATAGCCGAGCGCCGCGACCCGATCGGCCACGCTGCGGATGTGGTGGTTGACGCCCCAGATCTCCTGCAGCACCAGCACCCCGGCCCTGGCCGGGCCGGTCGGCCGCGCGACGTACATGCCCATCGTGGAGCCGTCACCGCAGTCGACCACGGCGGATAGATCAGGATTCGCTTCGATCATCGCGACCGAGCCTAGCAAGTCGTCGTAGAGTCCGCCCGTGGCCGATGCCAGCATCGAGGTCGCCTGCCCCGCCGCCCACGCCTGGGCGCTCCTCACCGACGTCGAGCGGATCCCGGCGTGGGTGCCCGGTGTGGCCGAGGTCTCGGTGCTCGAGCGCGACCAGCACGCGCGGGTGGTCCAGTTCGTGACCATGCCGTCGACGGGCAGCCTGGTCTATCGCCTGCGGTACCAGCACGACGAGGTCGAGCGGACCCAGCGCTGGAGTTCGGTCGAGGGCGACGAGCGCGGGCTCGACGGCGCCGCCCGGATCGTCGACCTCGGCGACGGTCGCTGCCGCCTGCACTACCAGCTGTCGAGCTGGGCCGGGCGGGCGGTGCCGCGCTGGGCCCAGGCCGCGCTCGCCGACGACACCGCCCAGCGCACCGTCCTTGCCTTCCGCCGCTGGGCCGAGGGCCAGGACGGCGGCGCCCCCCACGCGCCGCGCTGATCGAGTCTCCGAGTCGACCGGGTCAGCCTCGGTACGAGTCGTCCTGCTCGATCTTCGACAGGACCCAGTCGAACTCGCCGGCGGTGACGTGGGTGCCGCAGTTGCCGCACTCGCCGGTCATCGTGACCGTGAGCGGCGCGCCGCAATGGAGGCACGCGCCGTCGACGTGGGGCGCGCCCTGGCGCCGGGCCGAGCGGATGAGCGTCCAGTACTCGGAGTACTTGCGCTCGCTGCTCTTGCTGCCGCGGACGTGGGTGCCGCCGCTGGTGCGGATCACGTAGTCCTTGCCGGTGGCGAAGATGCGGATGGTCAGCGCGTCGTAGTGGGCGTCGCGCACCAGCTTGGCCGGGACCTGGTAGGTGATGCGCATGTCGGCGAGGACGTTGCGCAGGCCCTGGGTCCGGTAGGCGTCGAGCCAGTACTGCAGATAGTCGGCGAGGCCGTCGGACACCACGCCGCGGGCCGGGCCGAGGTCGTTGGCGGTCCAGGCGTCGTTGACGGTCCGGTAGATGTAGTAGAGGCGCGCCGTGATCGCCTCGTCGGTGAGCTCGGGATCGTCGGCGGTGAGGGCCTGCCAGCGCTGATCGTACTGGTCGTCGCGGTAGGTCGCCAGCGAGGTGCCGCGCTCGGGCACGTCGTCGGACAGGCTCGGCAGATTGTTGCGCTCGTGGCGCAGGTCGACCGCGACCACCTGCCAGTCGAAGCGGCCGTTGTCGACGATCTGGCCGCACGACGCGCACTTCTGGGTGCCGGCGGCGGCGGCGGTCTGCCACGGCGCGCCGCAGTTGGGGCACGGGAAGCTGCGATCCTTGCCGGGCGCGCGGGTCTTGACGGTGCCCGCGCGGCGCAGCAGCCAGCGCTCGACCGCGAACCGCTTGGAGCCCTTGCCGGTGCCGACCGAGTAGTTGGCCTCGAACTCGAGCCCGATCGTGACGGCGGTGGCGTCGCTGCTGGCGAGGTCGTCGGCCGACGGCACGTCGACCAGGTAGGTGCGCATGGCGCCAATCACCACGCCGGTGACCGGCTCACCGACCGGCTCGCGGCTGGCGAGCGCGGCGCGGGCCTCGGCGCCCAGGTAGGGCGCCAGCTCGTCGAGCTTGCCCTTGACCCCGCGCGCGCCGTGGGCGGCAGCGTAGAGCCGGAAGACGAAGTCCTCGAACACCACCCGCGAGAAGTCGGGATCGACCCGGGTGATGGCGTCCATCGTCACCACCGAGTCCTCGAGCTCGACCGGCGGGCCGCTGTCCCAGTCCTGGTTCTTCTTCTTGACCCAGGACCCGTACAGCATGAACGCGATGAGGATGAGCAAGATCGGGACGCCGATCTGCGGGTAGTAGAACAGCAGCTGGAAGAGCAGCTGGATCAGCGCGCCACCACCGCCACCACCGCCGCCGCCGCTGCTGCCACCGCCGCCGTGGCCGCCGCCGCCGGAGTAGCTGTCACCGCCGCCGGGGCGCGCCCAGGCCAGCGCCGGCACCGCGAGCACGATCGCGAGCGCGAGGCCCACGAGCACCCAGCTCATCCACCGGCGGTCGCGGCCGGTCACGAGCGCGGCCTCCGGACCAGATCCTGATCGAGCGCGTCGGGCAGCTCGTTGACGTCGTCGGCGGCGCGGGGCAGGGCGACGGCGAGGATCGGCGCGAGGGTCGCGACCGCGGCGGCGGTGGCGGCGCCGCCACGCGCGATGGCGAGCTCGATGGCGCGGGCGCGGGCGGCCAGGGTCGCGGCCGGGACCGCGGCGATCACGCCGATGTCGGTCACCACCGCGGCCATGCGCTCGGTCAGCGCGCAGTACACCAGCACGCCGGTGCGTCCGCGGGTGTGGTGGACGCCGCGCTCGACGAACGCCGCCCGGGCCGCGCCGTCGACGGCGTGGCGGCGGACGCTGGCCGGGGTCAGGGCCCGGACCAGCGCGGGAACCAGCGTCGCGGCCGCGCCGGTCAGCGCGCCCATCAGCACGGGATCGATCAGGAACGCCGCCAGCGAGAACGCGTGATCGCTGAACAGCATGAACGCCAGCGCCGCCCACGCCCCGACCAGGCCGACGATCAGCGGGACGTGCGGCCAGCGCCGCGCCGCGCGCCGGACGGCGATGACCAGCTCGGCCGCCGAGCCAGCCTCGACGGTCTCGACCGCTTGGGCGAACGCGCGCTGCGAGGGCTCGTCGAGCCAGCGAACCGACATCTGGCCCGACGGTACACGAGCCGCGACCTGCGCGGGGCCGGCCGGCCGTCCACGTTCACCGGCGCGGTCACCGACGGAGCATGGCGGCGACCATCACCCAACCTTCATGTCGTGGCGCGGCGGGTGGTGCCATGGTCTCCGGGTTCTCTCGGCCGCCGACCACGGGCGGCAGCAAGGAATGAGCACTCCATGACCGTCGTCGCAACGCTGGATCGATCCGACGCCCGCAGGCCTGCGCTCCTGAGCAAGGTCCCGCAGGTGACCGTGTTCTTCTGGGTCATCAAGGTCCTGTGCACGACCGTCGGTGAGACCGCCTCGGACTTCCTCAGCGAGAACCTCGGCTTCGGGCTCAACCGCACGTCCATGGCGGCCGGCGTCAGCCTCGCGATCGTGCTCGCGCTGCAGTTCCGGGCCAAGAAGTACATCCCGGCCCTGTACTGGCTCGCGGTCGTGCTCATCAGCGTGTTCGGCACGCTGATCACGGACATCCTGACCGACGGCCTCACGTTCCCGCTCGAGGCGAGCACCGTCATCTTCAGCGGCCTGCTCGGGCTCACGTTCGCCGCCTGGTTCGCCCGGGAAGGCACGCTCTCCATCCACTCGATCTTCACCCGCCGCCGGGAGGCCTTCTACTGGCTGGCCATCCTGTTCACGTTCGCGCTCGGCACCGCGACCGGCGATCTGGTCGCCGAGAAGCTCGGGGTCGGGTACCTCCACACCGGGTTCCTCGTCCTCGGCGTCATCGCCGCCGCCGCGATCGCGTGGCGCGTCGGGCTCGACTCGGTCCTCGCGTTCTGGATCGCATACATCCTCACCCGGCCGCTGGGCGCCTCGCTCGGCGACTACCTGTCGCAGCGGCGCTCGAGTGGCGGCCTGGGCCTGGGCGCGACCGTGACCAGCGCGGTGTTCCTCACCGCGATCCTCGCGGTCGTCGTCTACCTCGCCGTCACTCAGCGCGATCGCATCGACCAGCCCGACGCGCCCGGACCGACGGAGCCGCGCGGGCGGCGTGCGATCATTCACGTGGTCGCGGTGGTGGCCTTGCTTCTGGGCCTCGGGATCCCGGGCTACTACCTGCGCAGCGCGCAGCTGCAGCGGGCCGCGGACGCCGCCTCCTCGCCCGACCGGCCGCTGGGCGACCTCAAGGCGTTCCGGACGATCACCCATGACCTGATCACCAAGGTCAGCGCCGGGGACTGGAGCGGCGCTCAGGCCCGCGCCGATGATCTCGAGCACGCGTGGGACGACGCCCAGGCCACGTTGCAGCGCATGAGCCGCGACCGGTGGACGACCATGGACGACGCGATCGACGCGGTGCTCAAGCAGACCCGCGGGTCCAGCCCGGACGCCCTCGGCTCGCTGAAGACGCTGGCCGCGATCATCGACTCGCTCGATCCCCGGCCCGGTACCGCGCCCCGTCCACCCGACCGGGTCGCACCGCCGGTGCCCGTCCCGGTGCCCGTCGTCGTGCCGGCTGGTGGCCCCGCGAGCGATCGCCCGCTCGGCGATCTCTCGTCGTTCCGCGCTATCACGAAGGACCTGACGGACCTGGTGAGTGCGGGCAACTGGAGCGGCGCGAAGGCGCGGGCTACCGATCTGGAGAAGGCGTGGGATGACGCTCAGGCCCGGCTGCGACCGACGAGCCGGGACCGGTGGACCCTGGTCGACGACGCGATCGACGACGTCCTGAAGAAGACGCGGTCATCGAGCAAGGACGCCGGCGCGTCGCTCCACGCGCTCGCCGCCGAGCTCGCCGCGCTTGATCCTCCGACGTAGCCGCCCAGATCTCGTCGGGGCGGCCCGTATTCGCCTTGCCGAGGGCGACGACGCCCGCTCTGCCTGCTCTCGTCACGCTCGCGCGGGTGGGCCGGGCCTGGAGGCGTCAATGTCATTCGGGATCTACATCGTCGGGTCAGAAGGACACGCCGTCCTGACCTGCGCCACCGGTCACCGGCGCGATCGCCGACGGGTGACCTCGACGGTGGTGTTGCCGAACGGCAGCCCGGTGATCGCCACGTAGTCGGACCAGAACTGGGATTCGGACGGCGAGATCGACTTGGTGTCCGGAGCCCGCGGCCCCGTTCAGGGCAGGTCGCCGCGCTCAGGTCGAGCGCTTGACCACGTTGCCCAGCTCCTCGGACTCGGTGATCGAGGCCAGGCGCAGGTGGGCCTGGGTGATCGCGCCACCGGCCTCGGCTGCCAGGAACGCGGCGCGGATGGCGGCGTTGCGGATGTTGCCGCCGGAAAACTCGTAGCGATCGGCGATCTCGTCGAGATCGACCGCGGGGTCGAGGTGCTCGCTGGCCGGCAGGTGGCGGCGCCACAGGAGGGTCCGCGCGTCGTGATCGGGCGCGTCGAACGTGACCCGGAACTGCAGCCGGCGCAGGAACGCCTCGTCGATGCCCTGCATCGCGTTGGTGGTCAGGATCGCGACGCCGTCGAAGTGGTCGAGCTTCTGCAGGAGGAAGTTGACCTCGAGGTTGGCGTAGCGATCGACCGAGCTCTTGACCTCGGTCCGCTTGCCGAACAGCGCGTCGGCCTCGTCGAACAGCAGCACCGCGTGGCCGTGACGGGCCTCGGCGAACAGCCGGGCCAGGTTCTTCTCGGTCTCGCCCACCCACTTCGAGACGATCCGCGACAGGTCGACGCGGTAGAGCGCGATGCCGAGCTCGGTCGCGATCACCGAGGCGGCCAGGGTCTTGCCGGTGCCCGGCGGACCGCTGAACAGCACGGCGATGCCCTCGCCGGTGATGTGCTTGCCGAGGCCCCAGCCCCGGTAGACCTGCTCGGCGTGGCGCCGGTACAGCACGATCTCGCGCAGCCGGGCCCGGACGTCGTCGGGGATGACCAGCGCGTCCCAGGTGATCCGGCGGGCGACCCGCTCGACCAGGTTGCCGAGCCGCGGGCGCAGGGCCTCGGCGACCTCGGTCTGGGCCGCCTGCGACGGGTCGGCCAGCAGGCCGCGGTGGTGGGCGTCGACGATGGCCTCGACCTGGCCGAGGCCGATCGCCAGCGGCGCGATGTGGCGGGCGACGATGCCCGCGGCGTCGGCGACCCCGTCCTGCTCGAGCCGGACCTGGGCCAGCTCGCTGCCCACGCTCGGGCGCAGGGTCAGGAGCGGCACCACGGTGACGTCGCGCGCGATCGAGGTCGGCACCGGATCCTCGTCGGACGTGTACAGCAGCAGCGGGGTCTCGAGCCGGCGCGAGGCCCGCACCGCCGCCGCCAGCCGCCGGTTGATCACCAGCGGATCGGGTTCGCGCTCGGGCGCGAGATCACAGGCGATCAGCGCCCCGGCCAGCGCGGCGTCGCGCACGAGGCGGGTCCAGGCCAGGTCCTGGTTGCCGTCGGGCGGGGGCGACGCGGTCCACAGCCAGCGCTGGTGCCGACCGGCCAGGGCCCGTCCGATCGTGTGCATGGCCCACGGCGAAGGCCCGACCACCAGGACCGACCGGCGCAGGTCGGGCAGGCCGATCGCGGCCAGGTCGAGGCTGGGGATCCGGCCGGCGGCGACCACCTCGTGGACCTGCGGCGGCGGGGCGACCGGGGCGCCCCGGACCGCGGCGACTATCGACGCCGGCACTCGTACTATGGACGTGACCGACAGGCCGACGGCGGGATCGACCTCGAGCGCCCCGATCGCGACCGCCGACTGCGGTGCGCCGAGGCGTGCGGCCAGGGCCAGGCGCCCGGCCTCGTCGACCACCGCGAGATCGAGCAGCAGGCCCAGCGTCATCCCGGCCCGGGGCGCCAGTGCCTCGTAGCTCCGGGCCAGCGCACCGTCGAGGTGGGGCGCGACGGCCAGCGCCAGCAGCGTCAACTCGCCGCGATCGTTGCCGAGCCAGCGGGCGATCCGGCCGAGCGGGTGCAGGGGATCGCGCGGCCAGCCGGCGACCACCGTCTCGGTCAGCGCGTCGACCTCGGCCGCTCGCGCGAGCAGACCTTCGAGGTGCTCGGGCGCCGGGGCCGGGACGTGGCCATCGCCGGCCAGGCGCAGCAGCAGCCGGGCAGCGGCGGCCCGACCCAGCGCGAGCACCTGCTCCGGGCGCACGGCATCGATACTCATCGGCAATTTCGGAGTGACGATACCGCACCCTCTGGTGCAGAATCCAGCGAACACGGAGGACGAGCCATGGGCGAGAAAGAACAGCGGCACCGCGACAGTCACGACGAAGAGCTCGACGCCTCCGCCAAGGCCGGGCAGCACGGCGAGCAGGAGGCCGCGGACAAGGCCTCTGGCGGCGCTGGCGCTGGCTACCTGGGCGGCGCGGGCAAGGCGCCGACCGGCACCGCCGCGGTCACCGAGTTCAAGGATCCCAAGACCCAGGCCTACGCCCACGGCGCGTTCATGGGGGCCGCGGGCGCCTTCATGCAGGACCCGCAGTGGAACCAGATCTTCCAGGCGGTCTGGAAGGACGAGTACGACCGGGTCGTGAAGATCGAGGGCACGCGCGACGCGATGCTCGCCCTCGAGAACAACCCGGTGCTGTCGGCCTACGGCGAGGTCCAGGCCATGGGCCACGCCGGCCAGCCCAAGGGCCAGGCCGATCCCAAGAAGGCCGGCTGCGTGCCGTCGGAGTGGGACGTGTGGCTCGACAAGGAGGACCCGGGCAACCTGGCCAAGACCAAGATCGCCCACGGCAACCTGGCGACGACGATCCTGCAGAGCGCGCCGGGCATGAAGGACACGACGGTCGGCTACAACCGCGCCGACGTGAAGGGCGCCAAGAACTCCGGCCAGTGGATGGAGATCTTCGGCAAGGCCGTCGCGATGTACCGCGGCGGCGGCTCGGTCGACCACGAGGCCGCCGACAAGCAGCCGCCCGGGCGCGAGGCGGCGATGCAGGCCGCGCTGGCCGCGACCACCGCCGAGCAGGCCATCAACACCTGCGTCGACTTCATGCGCAAGGAGAACGGCGGCGGCCTGATCCTCGACGTCAAGTCGACCTACTCGACGCCGGCCGCGATCAACTCGTTCATCGACACCCTCAAGGCCAAGGGCATCAACGTCATCGGCGTCGGCACCTTCCGCCACACCCAGCTCGACGGCATCGAGGAGGGCGTGCGCCAGGTGAAGTTCTTCCACGCCATTACCGGCGTCGAGAACGCCGGGGCCAACGGCGGGTTGAAGCAGGGCGACCACCTGATGTTCAACGCCGGCTCGCTGGTCCGCAAGGCCGGCAACGGCTACGTGGTCGATGACGGCGCGGTGCAGTCGCTGGCGGCGCTGGTCGCCAAGTTCGACCTGTACGTCGGCCTGTACGTCCAGGAGGGTGACATCGACGAGAAGGCCGTCGACACCATCATGAAGCTGGTCAACAAGATCCCGCACCTGTTCAAGGACGGGTTCGCCTACGGCAACGTCAGCGGTCGCGCCGAGACCGAGACCGACGGCACCGGCATGGGCAGCCAGGGCAAGGCCGACGCGCTCGACAAGGCGGCCTCGGCGCCGCGCAAGGCCATGGACGCGGTCTCCACCGGCGTGGAGAACCTCGCGCACAAGGCGACGGCGGCCTGGGACAAGCTGTTCTAGACATGACCACCGTCGATCTGTCCGCGCTCGACGCTCGCAGCGAGCGCGCGTGGCGTCGCTTGACCGTCGCGATCCAGCTCGAGCTCAACCGCTTCGTCGCGGCCGAGGTCGAGCGCCGGCTGCGCGCGCGGCCCAACTTCTTCGGCCGGATGCAGCCGATGCCGATCGCCAGCCTGCGCGACCGCGTCGACAACGACGCGATCAAGGCCGCCGGCGCTCTCGAGCAGCCGGTCGCCGACCTCCGCGTCTACTATGGCGCCGAGACCCGCACCACCGACGAGGAGGATCGCGGCTTCGTCAAGACCGTGGCCGAGCACGCCCAGGCCCTGGCCGAGCGCCTCCTCGGCGAGATGGCCTTCCCCGGCGACGACAAGCCCGATCCCGCCGAGAGCCCCGGCATGGACCTCGACGCCACCTACACGCTCGACTACCAGCCCTCGCCGTCGCTGGTCTGGGCGTGGCGCCAGGTCCGCGAGTGCGACACCGTCCGCAACCAGCTCGCCGATGGCGCCGCGCCCTCGTTCGAGACCCGCTGGCACTTCCCCGAGTTGCCGCCCGTCACGACCTGACCAGGGCAGCGGCACCAGATCGAGGCGTCCGCGATCAGCGGCCGCGCTTCTTCTGGCCGTGGCTGGCGAAGCGGGTGCGGACGCGGGCGACCTCGTCGGGGGCGAGGATGTGGGGGCTGCCGATGGCGGAGGCGTGCCAGTACTGGCCGGCGAGGGTCTCGACCTCGGCGGCGAGGCGGAGGGCAGCGTCGAGGGTGCGGCCGAGCGCGACCATGCCGTGGTTGGCCATGAGGCAGGCGTCGCCGGTGCCGAGGGAGCGCAGGACGGAGGCGGCGAGCTCGGCCGAGCCGTAGGTGGCGTAGTCGGCGCACGGGATCTCGTGGTTGCCGGCGAGCGCGACCATGTAGTGGATGGCGGGGATGGGCCGGCG
>JAYVSF010000275.1:0-4105 GCA_043775605.1 Myxococcales bacterium | reverse complement strand
GCGACTCGAACGCCCGACCTACGGGTTCGAAGCCCGGCGCTCTATCCAACTGAGCTACGAGCCCAAGCGGCTTGGTGCCGGGCCGGATAGATAGTTCCGCAGCCGGCGCCCTGTCAAGCGCGGCCGAGCAGATCACGTGCGGCCGACCCTCCAGCCACGCCTGGGCGGCGTCCGAGTGGCCGGACCGCTGGCGGGCCCTCCTGCGATCGAGCGCACAGCCCGGGCGCCGGTCCTCACGGAGAACTCGCGGAGTTGTGACGCCATCGACGACGATAGCGGTTCAAAAGCCGCGCCGCGCCACGTATCATGGCGCAGATCGCGGGACGTCCGTGCCGACGACGGCCGGACGCCGCTGCGCTTTTACCCCGCCGGGGAGGCCCACGCCGTGTTCTCCAGAGACTCACGTATCAACCTCGCGCTCTCCATCCTGTTCCTCGCGCTGTCGGCCTGCGGCGGCCTCGGCGGCAACGGCTGTGGATGCACCTCGCAACCGCTGCCAGCCGGCGGGTTGCCCAAGGATCAGACCATCGAGGGTGGCGGCCAGATCCGCGTCACCCGCGCCGGCTTCCAGAAGCTCACCCAGATCGTCCCGGCGCTGATCAACGATCAGCTCGCCAGCGGCTTCTGCCTCGGCGGCGGCAGCGTCGGCACCCCGAGCGGCGGCTTCCTCGCCACCGGCGCCCGCTACTGCTCGACCAACCAGGGCGGCACCGCGCAGATCCCCGACTCCTGCGGCGCCGGCACCGGCTGCAACGTCGGCGTCCACCTCGACTCGGTCAACATGAGCGTCACCAACCAGCAGCGGCTCAACGTCCGCATCCAGCTCGACGCCTTCACCGACGTACCGGTCTCGGGCCAGGTCATCGGCATCGGCTTCGGCTGCACCCTCGGCCTGAGCGGCAACAACATCGTCATCGACGCCGACATCGCGTTCGAGATCAAGCCGGCCAACGGCGAGCTCGGACTGCGCCTGGTCGGCATCAACGGCCTCGACACCTCCGACCTCAGCTTCAGCGGCTGCAGCATCGTGTCCGACGTCGCCAACCTGGTCAACAGCCTGCTCAACAGCTTCATCGGCACGTTCATCGTCCAGCTCCTGACCCCGACGTTGAACAACCTGATCCAGGGCTTCCTGCCCGACCCGCTCGGCATCGCCGGCATGGTCGACATCGGCCAGATGATGGCCGGCGTATCGCCCGGCACCGAGGGCTTCATGGAGGCCCGCATGGTCCCGGGCGGCTACGTGCAGCTCCAGGGCGGCGGCATGTCGCTCGGGTTGATCACCGGGCTCAACGCCGACCAGAACCCGGCGACCCGCACCCCCGACCTCGACAGCGAGCCGGCCTACTGCGTGCCGCCGCTCCCCGCGCCCAACTTCGCGGCGCCGCCCGCGTCGCTGCCGATCTCGGCCCGCGGCACGTTCACGCTGCTGCCCGCCGCCGAGTTCGTCGGTAACCCCGAGCCGGCCGACGACCTCGCGATCGGCATGTCGGAGACCACGCTCGACCTCGCCGGTCACCACCTGGTGACCTCGGGCGGGCTGTGCCTGGGCGTCGGCACCACGCTCATCCCCCAGCTCAAGCTCGGCACGATCGGCCTGCTGGTGCCGTCCTTGGGCGAGCTCGGCAAGGGCGACGAGCCGGTGCTGCTGGTGACCCGGCCGCAGAAGGCGATCGACTTCAAGATCGGCGACAACACGATGGCGTCGCCGGCGATGACCATCCACCTCGAGGACTTCGAGATCGACTTCTACGGCTTCATCTACGAGCGCTACACCCGCGCGTTCACGATGTCGCTCACCCTCGACGTCGGCGTCAACCTCGAGTTCGTCCAGATGCCGGGCCATGCGGCCCAGGTCAAGCCGATCCTGGTCGGCCTCGACTCGTCGAACATCCACATCACGGTGCTCAACAACGAGTTCGTGGCCGAGAGCCGGCAGCAGCTCGAGACCGTGCTGCCGACGGTGTTCGACCTCGCGCTGCCGCTGCTCGGCCAGGGCCTGGGCCCGATCGACGTGCCCAGCTTCGCCGGCTTCACCCTCAACAACCTCCGGGTCCAGAAGGTCACCACGCCGCAGGACGACTTCCTGGCGATCTACGCGTCGCTCGGCGCGTCGCAGATGATGCGCGAGCTGGCCGACACCAAGTTCCCGTCGCTCAACCCGGTGCTCGACCAGCTCGATCCCAGCGCCGGCTGGCCGGCCCTGGTCGAGGGCGCCAAGGCCACGCTCGGCTCGGTCGTGGTGCCGCCGCCGGCCTCGGTGCGCGGCGCGCTGATGGGCGTGCCCGGCGAGTCCCTGCCGACCGTCACGCTCAACGTCGACACCCACGACGCGCAGGGCCGGCCGCTCGAGTGGAGCTGGAACCTCGACGGCGGCCTGTGGCGGCCGTTCACCACCGCGTCGCCGCTGATCCTGCGCGACCGCGCGTTCGCGTGGCAAGGCAAGTACACCATCGGGCTGCAGGCCCGGGTCAAGGGCGACTACCGGACCACGAGCGTCGACACCGTCGAGATCCCGGTGGTCATCGACTCGGTCGGCCCCCGGATCGACGTCGCCAACGCGACCTGGACCGGCGACCTGTTCGTGGTCCCGGCCACCGACCTGGTCGCGTCGCTGGGCGAGCTCGAGTGGGCCTACGGTCAGCCGAACGACACCGAGCCGGCCACCGACTGGAGCCATCACTCGGCCGCCGATCGCACGCAGGCCCAGGACCTGTCGGTCGCCGGTGAGCTGCGGGTGTTCGTCCGCGACCCGAGCGGCAACGTCTCGACCGCGCTGGCCAAGACCGGCTTCCATGGCGCGGCCGGCACCGGCGGCTGCAACTGCGACAGCCAGCGTGGCCCGGGCACCGGCGGCGTCGCGCTGCTGCTGCTGACCGCGTTCGCCCTGACCATGCGCGGCCGCGGTCGGCGCGTCGGCCGCACGATCGGCCGCACGATCGTCCGCCGCGGTGGCCGGATCCTGCCGGCGCTCGCGCTGTGGTTCGGGCTGTCGGTGGTGCTGTCGCTGACGCCGGGCTGCTCGTGCGGCGCCAAGCCGGGCGCCGACGCCTGCGAGGTCACCCTGGACTGCGCCGACTTCGCCTGCAACGAGGGCGAGCTGGCGATCTGCTTCGAGGGTACCTGCACCTGCATCGACGACGTGCCCTACGGCCGCATCGGCCCGCACTCGGACGTCGCGGTGGCGCCGACCGGCGACGCTGTGGTGTCGGCCTACGCCGAGAACCTCGGCGACCTCGTGGTCGCCCGCCACCCCGGCTCCGGTCGCATCGAGAACAAGGAGTGGGAGTTCGTCGACGGCGTGCCCGACGGCCCGATCTCGGTGCCCGACTCGCACATCCGCGGCGGCATCACCGAGCCCGGCCCCGACGTCGGCCTCTACACCAGCGTCGGCGTCGCGGCCGACGATTCGATCCTGATCAGCTACTACGATCGCGACACCGGCTCGCTCAAGTTCGCCGGCAAGTACGGCGGGGTCTGGACCAAGCAGGTCGTCGACGCCGGCTCGGGCCGCATCATCGATCCCGAGATCGGCGGCACCCGCGCCGGGCTGTACACCTCGCTGACCGTGCGCAACAACGACGGCCGGCCCGGCATCGCGTACCTGGCCGAGACCTCGCAGGGCGGCGGCATCGTCACCGCCGAGGTCCGCTACGCCCAGGCCATGATCGCGCAGCCCAAGCTGCCGACCGACTGGACCACGACCGTGCTCGACACCATGACCCTGCCGGCCGCCGACCCCAACGCGCCCGACCCCTACCCGCTGCCGGCCGGCATCGGCCTGTTCGTCGAGGCCGCCCTCGACGCGGCCGGCAATCCGTCGGTGGTCTACTACGACCGCCAGCACGGCGACCTCAAGATCGTCCGCTTCGACGCGATGACCAGCCGGTTCGGCGCGCCCAAGGTCCTCGCCGGCCAGACCACCGACTCCGGCTGGTACCCGTCGGTCGCGATCGACACCGCGGGCGTCGCCCAGGTCGCCTACCAGGCCGCCGATCACGACGACGTCATGTACATCAGCACCGCGGCGATGGCCCGGCCCGAGATGGTCGACGACGGCTACCGCCTGGTCGGCACCACCGCCGACGGCCTGCCCAAGCCCGAG
>JAYVSF010000274.1:0-4735 GCA_043775605.1 Myxococcales bacterium | reverse complement strand
AGATCCGCGGCGCGCGCGGGGATGCGACGATGGCCCGGCACGCTGGTTGCTTGGAAGGACGATCATGAAGCAGCGATCGATGGCAAGACTGGTCGGGGCGGTCACGACGCTGATGCTCGCGGCGGCGTGCGGCGGCGGTGGCGACGGTGAGGCACCCGACGCCGGTGGCACGGATGCCGCGCCGGTGGCGCCGCGGGTCCACGTCGTGCTGTTCACCCACATCGAGGACAACACCCCGGGCGGCACGCTCGGCAGCGTCCAGAGCCGGACGTCGTACACGCGGCTGCGCGCGAACCTGATCGACCTGGCGCGGCGCGCGGGCACGCACCACCTGTCCTGGACGCTCCAGCCCGACTGGAAGGTGCTCGAGGCCGCCCGGCTCTACGAGGACGCGACCACGACCGCCGACACCGGCGGCAAGAACGTCCTCCGCTACCTGCACGAGGAGCTCGGGGTCACGATCGATCCCCACTCCCACGAGAACGGCGGCTACAACTACGTCGACGTCGCCTACCTGCTCGACCAGCTCGGCGTCGGCGGCAGCACCGTGATCGGCGGCCACATCTGGGATCCGGCGCTGCTGCAGTTCCAGCAGTGGGATCGGTTCCGCGCCGCGATCGCGGGCGAGAAGTACCCCGCGGCGACCTGGCGCGGCGACCTGCTGATCGGCGCCGGCACCCCCAACCACACCAACGACCCGCTGGTCAGCGGCGTGTGGCGGCCGCAGGATCGCGACCACTATTTCATCGACGATCCGGCCGGCAACATCGTCGCGGTCGGGGCCTGGCACGACGACGTCGCCGGCGTCGAGGAGCTGGTCCAGGACTACGCCGACGGCACCGTCGCCGCCGACGCGATGCTGACCGCCTCGTGGAACATCACGCCCGCATCGATCATGGCGCCCGGCGGCCTCGATCAGATCGACGCAACCGTCCTGGCGCCGATCGCCGCACTCCGCGATCAGGACCGGATCGTGGTCTCCGACTTCCGCGCGCTGGTCACCGCGTGGCAGACCGAGCACGGCGCCCGCGCCTTCCTGTACCAGCCCTGACCTGGTGGTCCGTCGCCGTGTCGTTGGCGTGCACGGGATTGAACCGTGGACCCCTACCGTGTCAAGGTAGTGCTCTGCCGCTGAGCTACACGCCAAGATCGCGATGCCGCGAGGCCATTGACCTACCGGGTACGCGACGGGGTGTCAAGGGGGCGGGGCCAGCGGACGCAGCAAAATCGGCACGCTGCGACATCGCGCTCGGCGCGGGGCCGCAGGGGATCGAGTAGCGTCGACGGCGGTGCGTGCGCTGCGGTTCGCGGGTCGCGGGTTCTGGATCGCCGGCCTCCTGCTGGTGAGCGGTCTGGTTTGGTTCGCCGGCTGGCTGGTGCTGCTGGTGACGATGCGCGGCCGGGCGGAGCGTCAGACCTGGTTCGCGCGCCGGCTGACCGGGCTCCTGGCCGCGCTCGGCGCGACCTTCGTCAAGGTCGGCCAGATCATGTCGACCCGGCCCGACCTGTTCCCGTCCCACATCATCAAGGGCCTGGCCCGGCTGCAGGACGACGTCGGCGCGTTCGCCTGGCGCCACGTCGAGCGCGCGTTCGAGGACGACTTCGGCCGCCGCCCCGACGACCTGTTCGCCGGCTTCGACCGCACCCCGATCGCCTCGGCCTCGGTCGCCCAGGTCCACCGCGCGACCTTGCACGACGGCACCGTGGTGGCGGTCAAGGTCCGCCGACCCGGGCTGCCGGCGCTGGTCGGCTTCGACCTGACCGCGATGCGCATGATCGCGCGGCTGGTCGCCCTGGTGCCGGCGGCGCGGCTGCTGGCGCCGGTCGAGAGCGTCGACGAGTTCGGGCGCGCCATCCGCGCCCAGATCGACTTCACCATCGAGGCCGCCAACAACCGCCGCTTCAGCAAGAACTTCGCCGCCGATCCCGACGTCGGCTTCCCGAGCCTGCACCCGACGCTGTGCTCGGCCCGGATCCTGACCATGGGCTTCGTCGATGGCGCCAAGATCCTGGCGGCGCCGCGCACGCTCGGCGTCGAGCCCGGCCGGCTCGCCCGGGTCGGCTTTCGCACGCTGCTGCAGATGATCTTCGCCGACGGCTTCGTCCACGCCGATCTCCACCCGGGCAACCTCCTGGTCGACGCCCGCGGTAAGGTGATCCTGCTCGATCTCGGGCTGACCGCCGAGCTCGACGAGGGCGATCGCCGCGCGTTCGCCCAGTTCTTCGCCGGCTGGGCCTCGGGCGACGGCAAGGTGATGGCGCGGCTGATGGCGTCGCTGTCGCCGTCGGCGCGGGTCAAGGACTACTCGGCCTACGAGCGCGAGGTGGTCGAGTTCGCCGGCCGCTACCTCGGCAAGGCCCTGGGCGAGGTCCAGATCTCGACGGTGGCGTTCGACATGATGAACATCCTCCGCCGCCACCGGGTGCGGGTGAACCCGATCTACACGATGTGCAACGTCGCGATCGCGGTGACCGAGGGCATCGGCAAGCAGCTCGATCCCAGCCTCGATCTCATGCGCGAGGCGCTGCCGTTCTTCGCCGGGATCAAGGCCGCGGGCAGGCTGTGAGCTAGCGACGGCGACGGCGACGGAGCAGCGCGAGCGCGGCGACGAGCAAGGGCAGCGCGCCGCCCGGGCTGGCGCCGGTGCGACAACCGCAGGCCGCGCCGCCACCGGGATCGAGGTTGAGGAAGTTCTGGTTGCCGGCGTCGGGCGGGGCGGCGTCGACCGAGCCACCGCCACCGTCGGGGCGCGGCGGGCGGGCGTCGACCGCGGCGTCGATCGGCGTCGGACCGTCGATGCCGGCGTCGGCCGGCTCCCATGGCGTGCCGTCGTTGGGCCCGCGCGGGGTCGGGGTCTGGACCTGCCAGTCGACGGCGATCACGCCGGTGTCGGCGATCCGGGTCAGGGCCAGGCCGGCGGGCGGCGCCAGCGCGCTGCTGTCGTCGGTCGGATCGAACAGATCGTGGACCGGCACGGTGATCGCGCCCCAGCGCACGCAGTCGTAGCGGGTGGTCGAGCTGACGAAGCAGAGCTGGCCGGCCGCGCCCGGCAGCGCCGGCACCAGCCCGGAGTCGGCGGCGGTCATGAACGCGGCCTGGGCCGCCGGGGTCGCCAGCAGGATGAACGATCCGGCACCGAAGCAGGTGGCCGCGATGAACGGCGAGGACTGGCCGAGCAGCGTACCGTCGGGGCGGTAGGTCACGACCGCGGTCGACGGGAACACGCAGCCGGCGACGGTGGCCTCGACCTCGACGTAGCGCGCCGCCGGATCGCTCGACGCCGATGCGGTCGCCAGCTCGGACAGCCGGAACGCCGCCGGCCCGGCCACCGCCGGCCCGGCCCAGCACAAGACGATCGCGAGCACGACCCGGCGCACGCCGCATCCTACAACGAATCCACCCTGACACCGCTGTCCTGGGCTGGTTGCGGGTATCGGGCAAACCTGCCTACGATGCGCCGGGTTGGGCAACCGCTGACCTCGAGGGCTGGTCCTCCCGCATGGCCCCCGACCGTGACACGCTCGTCAGGGGTCCCCTCCCCTCTCCCCGGCCGTGATCGACGTAGGACAGGTCCTCGACAAGTACGAGCTGCTCGAGCGAGTCGGCCAGGGCGGCATGGCCGTGGTCTATCGCGGCCTCGACACCAGCCTGCGTCGCCACGTCGCGGTCAAGGTCCTGCATCGCCACCTGGCCGAGCACCCCGAGGCCCGCGACCGCTTCGAGCGCGAGGCCCACGCGGTGGCCAAGCTCCACCACGAGAACATCCTCGAGATCTTCGCCTACTCCGGCCGCGACTCGGCCGAGAGCTACATCGTCACCGAGTTCATCGAGGGCGCCACCCTCAAGCAGGCGGTCACCGACCACCCGCCGCGGTTCGCCGAGATCGGCGCGCTGATCGTTGCCCAGATCTGCCGGGCGCTCGGCCACGCCCACGGCCACGGCGTGCTCCACCGCGACGTCAAGCCCGAGAACGTGATGATCCGCTCGGACGGCGTGGTCAAGCTGACCGACTTCGGCATCTCGCAGATGCTCGACGCCCAGCGGATGACGGTCACCGGCCAGCTGCTCGGCTCGCCGGCGTACATGTCGCCCGAGCACGTCACCGGCCAGCAGCTCGACTTCCGCACCGACGTGTTCGCCGCCGGCATCGTGCTGTACCAGCTCACCGTCGGCCGGCTGCCGTTCGACGGCAAGAACCCGCACGAGATCCTGAAGCGCATCGCCGACTGCAAGTTCGCCGATCCGCGCCAGGCCAACCCGCGCATCGGCAACCAGCTCGGCAAGATCATCCTGCGGGCGATGGCCCGGCTGCCCGACGAGCGCTACCCGACCGTGGGCGCGATGCTGGCCGACCTCGAGAGCTACCTGAGCGGCTCGGGGCTGTCGGCCGACAAGGACGAGCTGAGCCGCTACTTCGCCGGGCCGGTGGCCTACGAGCTGGCGCTGGCGGCGCGGCTGACCGACCACCTGGTGCGGCGGGCGCGGACCGAGCTCGGCCGCGATCGCGCCGGCGCGCTCGAGCTGCTCGACCGGGTGCTGACCATCGAGCCGCACCACGCGGGCGCGCTCGAGCTGATGCGTGGGCTCGAGCGCGGGCAGCGCTGGCGGCGGGGCGCGACCGCGGTGGCGCTGGCGGCGGCGGCCGGCGGCGGAGCCTGGGGCCTGCGCCGGATGCTGGATGGCGGCGGCCCGCGGCGGGTGGTCGGTGACCGCCTGCTTGAGGGTGGCGCCCTC
>JAYVSF010000273.1:0-4589 GCA_043775605.1 Myxococcales bacterium | reverse complement strand
GCAACCCGGGCAACGCGCACGCCCTCTGCATCGCCCAGAACGCGGTCCAGACTCATCTCGCCCAGCACGGCGACCGCGTTGGCCGGTGCCAGGCGGCGGCTCCCCCGCCCCCGCCCCCGCCGCCGCCAGCGTGCCAACCGTTCGCGGGGGCCTGCGCGGCCGACCCCCAGTGCTGCAGCGGCCGCTGCGGCGAGGATGGCACCTGCGTCGACCGGGTCTGAGCCTCGCCGGCGGCTGGATCCCGCCATCGCGGCCACGGTAGCCTCGGCCCGTGCCGGCGCGCGATCTCGACAGCACCGACGACCACGTCGCTCCACCCCCGATGACGCCACTGCCGGGGCCGCTGCAGGAGATCTCGCGCTACGTCATCGTCGAGGAGATCGGCGCCGGTGCGATGGGCGTGGTGTTCAAGGCCCACGACCCCGACCTCGGCCGCATGGTCGCGATCAAGCTGGTCCACTCCGGCAGCTCGGCGACCCGCTCGACCCGGCTCCTGCGCGAGGCCCAGGCCATCGCCCGGGTCGCCCATCCCAACATCGTCGCCATCCACGACGTCGGGATCGTCGAGGGCCAGGTGTTCATCGCGATGGAATTCATCGAGGGCATCCGCCTGCGCGAGTGGATGGCGGGCCCGCGCGGGCTGCGCGCGACGCTCGCCGTGTTCGTGCAGGCCGCGCGCGGGCTGGCCGCCGCCCACGACGCCGGCCTGGTCCACCGCGACTTCAAGCCCGAGAACGTGCTGGTCGGCCACGACGGCCGGGTCCGGGTCGTCGATTTCGGCCTGGTCCGCTGGGCCGAGGGCGACGACGCGCCGGTGATCGACACGGCGGCGATGCTCGCGCTCGATCAGCACCTCACCCCTGCCGGCGCCGCGGTCGGCACGCCGCGCTACATGTCGCCCGAGCAGGTCCGCTGCACCGGGGTCGGGCCGGCCGCCGATCAGTTCGCGTTCGGCGTGTGCCTGTACGAGGCGGTCAGCGGCCAGCGGCCGTTCCTCGGCGACAACATGGCGTCGCTGATGCGGGCGATCATGGAGGGCCTTGTCCGCCCGTTCCCGGCCGGGTGCCTGGCGCCGCGCTGGCTGCGCGAGTTGATCCTGCGCACGCTCGCGGTCGAGCCGCGCGACCGGTGGCCGTCGATGCCGGCGCTGGTCGAGGAGCTGACCCGCGATCGCGAGGCCGAGCGGCGCGGCACGCTCGATGGCTCGGGCTCGACCGAGCCGATGATCGCCGCGTTCCCGCCGCCCGACGATCTGCTGATCGCGCGCCGGGTCGAGGACCTGCGCGGTGAGCTCGAGCGCGCCTGGCAGTTCAAGAGCCGGGGCAACCTCGGCGCCGCGATGAAGCTGGTGATCGAGCTCGGCCCGTCGGTCGACGCGCTCGGCTACCGGCCGCTCAAGGCCGCGACCCTGTACCTGCGCGGCAACCTCCAGTACCGGACCGGCGATCCAGTCACCGCGCGGGCGACGTTGATCGAGGCTGCGCGCGAGGCGGCGCGGGCCGGCGACGACTGGCAGGTCGCGAACGTGTGGACGTTCCTGGTGCTGGTGGTCGGGCTCGGGCTCGGCCGGCTCGACGAGGCCGACGGCATCGCGGCCGCCGCCGACGTCGCGCTCGAGCGGGTCGGCGAGAACGCGTCGCTGCGCTCGCGCATGCTCAACAACTGGGGCACCTGCCAGCTCGTGCGCGGCCAGCCGGCGGCGGCGTGCGCGACCTTCGCGCGCGCGGTCGAGCTCGATACCGTGACCCACGGCCCCAGCCACGGCTTCGTCGCGGTGTCGTTGCTGCACCTGACCGAGGCGCTGCTCGCCGCCGGCCGCACCACCGAGGCCGCGGCGACGATCGAGCGAGCCTACGCGGTGTGCCAGCCCGATCGGCTCGCGCCGACGCCGACCCGGCTGCGCTGCCTCGGCCTCCAGGGCCGCCTGCGCCTCACCGAAGGTCGCCCCGCCGAGGCTCTCGGTCCGCTCGAGCGCGCGGTCGCCGGCTGGGAGCACCTGGCCGGCCGCGAGCGCGCCCTCGGCGAGACCCTGCGCGATCTGGCCGCCGCCCGCCGCGCCACGGGCGACCTCACCGCCGACGCCGCCGCCGAGCGCGCCGCCCGCCTGCTCGCCTTCGCCCCACCCCGCACGACGTGACCACCGTCAGTCGTCGTCGGACGGGCGGGCGAGATCGACGTGGGTCGATGGGTACCAGGACGGGTACAGGTAGAGCACGACCAGCTCCGTCGATCGCAGGTCGTAGGTGACGCGGTACGACCACCGGCGGGCGCGGACCACGACGACCTTGTAGAACAGGCCGCGGAACTCCGAGTCGGGCGGGTATGGACGGCCGAGCCTGGGGGTCGCCTGCAGCAGCCGGAGCGCGCTAACGACTCTTCGCGCGGCGGGTGGCGGGAGGGCGGCGAGCTGGCTTTCGGCTCTTGGGGTCAGGCGAACGTTCAAGTCCGAGCTCCTTGGCGACCACGTCCAGGCTCCGGCCCCGTCCCGCGGCGGCGTGGCGACGCCCTTGCGCGAGCGTCTCGCGCCAGTCCGGCCGCCGCATCTCGTCGATGGCCGCCATCCAGGCGTCGAAGTACTCGTTATCGACGAGGACCATGCTGCCGCGTCCGGCGCGGGTGATCCGGTAGACCGTCCCCTCGCTCTCGACCTCCCGGGCGATCTGGGCGACGTTGCGGACCAGATCGGTTACCGAGATGATTCGCTGCATGTTCCAAGCATATTCCAAGCATATTGCCGTCGCAAGCGGGCCCGGCGCACGCCACCCCGGTCAGGTGCCGCAGAAGGTCTGGTGGCGGCGCTGGACGGAGAGCGGTGGTGGCGCCATGGAGTCGGCGTACTCGGGCTGATCGTCGAACGGCCGCGCGAGGATCGTGAGCAGGGTCTCGAACGGCCGGAAGTCCTGGCGCTCGATCGCGGCAGACAGCGCGTCCTCGACCCGGTGGTTGCGGGCGATGAACGCCGGGTTGCGGAGGCGCATCGAGGCGGCCGCCGCGGGCCCGCCAGCGCCGAGCCGGGTCCGCCAGCGCGCGAGCCAGCCCTGGTAGGCGGCCGGCGCCGGAAACAGCACGGCCAGCGCGTCGTCGTCGCCGGTGGCGGCCGAGACCAGCGCGCGGAAGCCCAGGGTGTAGTCGACGCGGTGCTCGACCAGCAGCCCGACGAAGTCGTCGGCCAGCGCGCGATCGTTGGCGTCGTCCGGGCCGCGCGGCGCGCCGACGTCGAGCCCGAGCTTGGCCGCGAGGCCGGCCCGCCACGCGCGCTGATAGTGACCCTCGAAGCCGCGGACCAGCTCGGTCGCCGGCGCCACCGCGGCCTCGGCCCCGCCGTCGAACAGCGGCAACAGCGCCTCGGCCAGCCGGGCCAGGTTCCACTGCGCGATCCGCGGCTGGTTGCCGTACCCGTAGCGGCCATTGTGATCGATCGAGCTGTAGACCGTCGCCGGATCGCACGCGTCCATGAACGCGCACGGGCCGTAGTCGATGGTCTCGCCGGAGATCGTCATGTTGTCGGTGTTCATCACGCCGTGGATGAAGCCGACCAGCATCCAGCGCGCGACCAGCTCGGCCTGGCGCTCGACGACCGCGGCCAGGAGCGCGCGCGCCCGGTCCGGCGCAGCCACGGCCGCCGGCAGGTGGCGCGCGATCGCGTGATCGAGCAGGCGGGCCAGCATCGCGTGATCGTCCTTGCCGCCGAAGTACTCGAACGTGCCGATCCGGAGGTGGCTGGCGGCGACCCGGGCCAGCACCGCGCCAGGCAAGAGGCGATCGCGCCGCACCAGCTCGCCGGTCGCGACCGCGGCCAGCGCGCGCGTGGTCGGGATGGCGAGCGCCGCCATCGCCTCGGCGATCAGGTACTCGCGCAGCACCGGTCCCAGGGTCGCCTTGCCGTCGCCGCCGCGCGCGAACGGCGTCGGCCCCGAGCCCTTGAGCTGGAGGTCCTTGCGCCGGCCCTTGCCGTCGACCAGCTCGCCGAGCAAGAGCGCGCGCCCGTCGCCCAGCCGCGGCGCGTAGCCGCCGAACTGGTGACCGGCGTAGACCAGCGCGATCGGCCGCGCGCCGACCGGCACCTGGTTGCCGGCGAACACGCGCGCGCCCAGGTCACCGTCGAGCGCCTCGGGGTCGAGCCCGAGCTCGCGCGCGAGCCCGCGGTTGAGCTTGATCATCCGCGGCGCCGGCGCCGGTGCCGCCTGCCACGCGATGTACGCGCCCTCGAGGTCGCGGGCGTAGCTGTTGTCGAACACCATCCCGGCGGTCGCCGCGTCGATCGTCATCACCCTGGCTTACCCTGGACTCGCCCCTCGCGCCGGCGCTTCGCGTGAGTCAGGGCACCGTGACGTTGCCGGTGTTGCCGTCGCGATCGACCACCCGCAGGGCGACGATCTGCGGAGTCTGGGCGCCGTAGTCGAGCGTCACTTTGCCGTTGGCGTCGGCGGTGACGGTGCGCGGCGCGCCGACCATGGTGCCGGCCGCGTTGAACGCGGTCACGGTCAGGTCCTGGACGCCGAGCGGCACCGAGCGGTTCGACGGGCCGTCGATCCGCATCAGCCGGTAGCCCTTGCGCGGCTCCCAGGTCGCGACCGCGTCGAACCCGG
>JAYVSF010000272.1:0-5416 GCA_043775605.1 Myxococcales bacterium | reverse complement strand
AGGCCACCATGCGCGTCCAGTTGCTCATCGTCGGGATCGTCGGAGTCGGCTGCGGCAGCGATCCGCGCTACGTGCCCGCGCCGGCGTCGATCGAGGTCGGGTCGGGGCCGATGAGCCCGGCGTCGGGCATGACCTCGGTCCAGCTGCCGATCGAGCGCGAGACCGCGGCCGACCAGACCGCGCGCGCCAAGCTCAGCGCGACCCTCGGGGCGCCGGTCCCGTACGTCCGGATCGGCGACCTCGACGTCGAGCTCGAGTGGACGATCAAGAACCTGACCGATCAGCCCGGCCAGGCCCGGATCAACCTCACCGGCGCCAACGAGCTCCACGCCTACGTGCCGCAGGCGTTCGTGATCGACCCGCGGCGCGACACGGCGCCGCCGCCGCTGGCCGGCAACATCCCGATCGATCTCGGCGCCAACCAGGTCCTGAGCGGCGTGCTGCGCGAGGACCAGCTGCGCGAGACGTCGCTCGACCTCGAGCAGATCACCCGCGGCGGCGTGAACCCGTTCGCGGCGATCCTGACCCGCAACGAGGACGATCTGGTGGTCACGGTCATGCCCGAGGGCGTGCCGATGGCGATCGACCACCTGGCCGAGATGATCCGCTTCGACCTGACCTTCGTCGCCAACCGCCACATGGTGCTGGAGTGGGGCGTCCGGATCCGCGACCGGCGCGGTCTCTTGCACCCCGACCTCGACGCCGCGCCGCCCGACGAGCTGGCCGTGTTCGATCCGATGGTCTACGTGCCGCCGCCGCCGCCGGCCCCATAGCGAGCCTTGGCGAGCGACCTACAATGACTCTGGGCGTTCGGGGTCACGCGTGGAGGCTCGGGGTCTGCCTTCCTCGGCCCGTGCGTACATGCAAACCGGCACGGGTTCCTGGCACGTCCTCACACCGGAACCGGTCATCTCCCCTCTGGAGAGGCACCAACCCGATCTGGTAGCTTCGAGTGATTCGGACGACGCACCTCATCTTGCTGCTGGCTGGCGTCGCCCTGCCCGGCTCGGCCGCTGCCCGGCCGGCGGCACACGGCTTCAACGCCGAGGCCGGCTTCGGCGCGCTCGGCATGCTGGGCGCGGGTCAGCAGGCCGCCGCGATCGGCCCGATGCTGGCGCTGCGCCTGGGCTACGACCTGACGCCGTGGCTGGCGCTCGGCGTGGCGGTCGATGCCTCCAGCCACGAGGCCACGGTGCCGCCCCCGCCCGAGGGCGAGTGGCTGCAGCTCTACCAGGGCCGGGCCGAGCTGCGCCTCGGCGTGCAGACCGGCCCGCTGGCGCTGTTCGCGGAGGGCGGGGTCGGCGCCGCGGCTGTGTCGTCGAACCTGCTGGCCAAGGTCGGCATCCTCGATCCCGGTGAGCGCACCTCGCTCGCGGTGGGCGCCGGCGCCGGCGTCGAGTACCAGCTGCAGAACCGCCACTACGCGTTCGGCGTCGCCGGCGACTGGTGGCTCCTGCCCTCCTTCGCGTCACTCCAGGGCGTCGACGGCCGCGTCTTCCTGCGCTACACCTACGGTGGCGGGCACTAGCGTGATCGGGCGATGAGCGAGGCTGATGGGCCGCCCGGCGCCGACGACGAGCAGGTCCCACCCGAGCTGGTCGGCATCCTCGAGGGGCTGATCGACGACGCCGCGCGGTACCCGTCCAACCGCGACGTCGTCCGGCGGCTCGAGTGGTTGATCGAGAACCTGGTCGCCCGCGGCTTTCTCAGCCGGACCAACGTCGGGCTGATCCACCGGATCAAGGGCGAGGCCAGCGTGGTCCGGCTGGCGGTCCACCAGGATCGGCGCGCGGTGCGCTCGACCGAGCGCGACTGCGCCAGCCTGCTGCACCTGTGCAAGGGCCGGTGCTGTGCGCTCGACGTCAAGCTGTCGGCCGAGGAGGTCCGAAGCCAGGACCTGCCCTGGGATCTCGAGCGGCCCTACCTGCTCCAGAAGAACCCGGCCCACGGCTACTGCGCCTGCCACGACGACGCCGGTCACTGCACGGTCTACGACCATCGGCCCGGGACCTGCCGCGCCTACGACTGCGCCGACGATCCGCGAATCTGGAGCGACTGGGACCGCAAGATCCCGGCGCCGATGCACTGGTCGCTGGTCCCGCCAGACGGTCGACCCGGCCGGTAGCGGCGTCAGCCGCCGACGACCACGTTGTCAGTTGCCCGAGCCGGGCGCGCGCGTGGGCGGCAACACCCAGGTCGGCTCGGCCGCGGGCGCCGAGGCGTCGTCCGCCTCCGCGGGCGCCGACGCCGGACCGGGCCCGACCTGGATGTCGTTGCTGGCCGCGGCGCGCTGCGCGGCCTCGGTGACCCCGCGGACCGCGGCGCGCCACATCCCGATCATGCGCTCGCGACCGCGCCGCTGCTCGGCGGCGAACGCGGTCTCGCGGCCGTCCTCATGGGACGCATCGCGTTGCTCGGAATTCATCGGCCCGTCTGCCGGCGGGCCCTTCGGTCCTTGGTCGTCGCTCATGGTTGGGGTAATTGCATCTGGCGCGCCAGCGCGGCCCGCCCCGATCCCGGCAATGGCTGCGCCAGGGTGGGCGCGTCGCACCCGCCCTCGACGCGGCACGTGTCAATGGGCGGTCACCTGCACCTTGCGTCAGAACCGCCGACGCATCCGCGCCCCAGGCGAGCGCACACGCCACGTCACCGCACGCCGTCGGGCGGTCCGCTCGGTCTCGGCACTGCCGACCACGGGACCATCCACGACGACCGCCACCGACGCGCGATGCGGGCATGGCAGTTGCACTGCTGCTTGCTGCTCCAGACCGTCCTCGCGATCCTGACCTGCCGTAGGCTACCCTGCGGGCTCATGCCGCGCCCCGCCCTCGACGTCTTTCGCCCCGACGCCCTCGCCGGCCACGTCGCCGTGATCACCGGCGGTGGCACCGGCATCGGCCTTGGCATCGCCCGCGCCTACGCCCGTCTCGGCTGCGAGGTCGCGCTGATCAGCCGCAAGCAGGACGTCCTCGACGGCGCCGCCGCCGAGCTGTACGCCGAGACCGGCAAGGACGTGCAGGCGCTCGCCGCCGATGTCCGGGATCCGGACGCCGTCGGCCGCGCGATCGAGGCGGCCCGGGCCCGCTTCGGCCGGATCGACACGCTCGTCAACGGCGCCGCCGGCAACTTCCTGGCCCCGGCCGCGACCCTGACCCCGGGCGGGTTCAAGGCGGTGGTCGACATCGATCTGGTCGGCTCGTTCCACGTCGCCCGGGCCGCGTTCCCGGCGCTGCGCGACGCCGGCGACGGCCTGATCATCAACATCACCGCGACCCTGCACTACCACGGCACCCCGGCCCAGCTGCACGCGTCGGCGGCCAAGGCCGGCGTCGACGCGATGACCCGCAACCTCGCGGTCGAGTGGGGCGGCGCCGGCATCCGGGTCAACTCGATCGCGCCCGGCCCGATCGGCGACACCGAGGGCATGCGCCGGCTGGCTCCGCCCGGCGACCTCGCCGCCAAGCTGAGCAAGGCCATTCCGCTCGGCCGCTTCGGCACCATCGACGACGTCGCCGCGATGGCGGTGTTCCTGCGCTCGTCGGCCGCGGCCTACATCACCGGCGCCGTGCTGGTCGTCGACGGCGGCCAGTGCGTGTCGATGCCGTGGTTCGGTTCCTGAGGCCCCGACCGAAGGTCGGGCCGGGGTTGGAAGGTCGAGATCGGACCGGCACTCCGGTGCCGGTCGATCGATGACACAGGGTCGATTCTGGTCGACCCTGAGCCGCATGAGCAAGCCGGCGCCCGACTTCGCCCTGCCCCGCCGCGCAGTCGAGCTCGAGGCGATCGGCGGGCGCGGCCACTACCAGCGGGTCATCGCCGCGGTGCTGGCGGCCGAGACCAGCGTGTGGATCGGCACCGCCAACGTCAAGGAGCTGATGATCGAGGATCACCGGGCCCGACCGGGCCGGGCGCGGCGGATGGGCGCCGCCGGCTACCGCTCGATCCTGGCCGCGTTCGCCGAGCTGGCCGGGCGCGGCGTCGAGCTGCGGGTGCTGCACGCCGATCGGCCGTCGCGGCCGTTCGTGGCTGCACGGGCCGAGCACCCGACCCTGACCACCGGCCTGGTGCTGCGCCAGTGCCGGCGGATCCACCTCAAGGTCGTGGTCGTCGACGGCGCGCTGCTCTACCTGGGCTCGGCCAACTGGACCGGCGCCGGCCTCGGCGCGCGCGGCACCGGCCGCCGCAACTTCGAGCTCGGCATCGTCACCGACGACGGGCCGCTGCTCGACCAGGTCCAGGGCCTGTTCGAGCACCTGTGGCGGGGCGGCGAGTGCAAGGGCTGCAAGTTGCGCGGGCTGTGCCCTCGCCCGCTCGATCTCGAGCACGCGGCGGCGGCGCCCACGCCCCGGCCGCGCAAGCCCGCGGCACGACGGCGAAAGCTCCCGATCGCCGGCGCGCGTTCGAAACGCGTACGATCGACGTAACCGCGGGCCGCCCGCCGGCCACTAGCTCGATCCGTGACCCCGAATCCCAACCACCCGCGCGAGGCTCGGTAGCCGTGGTCGCCCACGCCGCCTACCTCGAGGACCTGGTCCTCGTCGACCACTGCCTCGACGGGCAGGAGGCCGCGGCCCGCGACCTGTTCCGCCGTCACCGCGGTCGGGTCCACGCCACGCTGTACCGGGTCCTGGGCGGGAATCGCGACATGGACGACCTGCTGCAGGACGTCTTCGTCCAGGTGTTCGGCTCGCTGCGGTCGTGGCGGGCCGAGGCCAGCCTGGCCACCTGGATCGATCGCATCGCGGTCCGGGTCGCCTGGCGCCACATCGCCCAGAAGAAGGCCCGGGTCACCCTCGATCTGGTCGAGGTCGACGCGCCCTCGACCGAGATCACCGGCGCCCGCCGCGCCAGCGCCCGCGACGGCGTCCGCCGGCTGTACGCCGCGCTCGACCAGCTGTCGCCGGCGGCCCGGCTGGCGTTCACCCTCCACGAACTCGATGGCCGGCCGCTGGCCGAGGTCGCGGCGGTGACCGGCACCTCGCTGACCGCGACCAAGCTGCGGGTCTGGCGGGCCCGGCGCGCGCTGCACGCCCGGGCCGCGACCGATCCGGTGCTGCGCGACCTCCTGGCCGATGCCGACGGAGGCCCGCCATGAGCGAGCAAGTCCGCGAGCCAGCGACCTCGCGACGCCCCGCGCGCCTGCGCGACCGCGTCCCGGTCGAGCCGCTCGATGGTGCGCGCCTGGACCGGCTCGAGCATCGGGTGGTCGCCGAGGCCCGCCCGCTGCTGGCCCGGCCGCGGCGGGCGTCGTGGACGCCGTGGCTGGTCGCCGGCATCGCCGCGCTGGCCGCCGCCGCGCTGGTGATGGCGCTCGGCGTCGGCCGCGGTCCGCACCAGCCGCAACCGCCGGCCGCGCCGGTGATGGTGGCCACCAACGGCCACGGCACCCAGATCGATCTCGGCGACGCGGTGGTCG